>WLOZ01000022.1 GCA_009699025.1 Actinomycetota bacterium | reverse complement strand
CGTCCTCCCCGGCGCGTCGCACGTTGGCTCAGTGGCCGGATCGGTCGCAGTGCGGCGTGCCCAGAACGAGGCCCTTCTCGAGTGGCTGGAGCGTCATGTCTGAACGACTCGTCATCTCCGGGGGCGACGTCTTCGACGGCACCAACAACGTGGCTGGCCAGTCCCTGCACGAGCTGACCCCGTAGTTCGTCTGCCTCGGTCGACCGACCGCCCTTGCCGCTACGTAGTCACTTTCATAGACTAATTCAATGATTTCAGGTTCGAACGCTCGCTATGTCATTGCCGCGATCCCGGGCGACGGCATTGGCGTTGAGACCGTTGCCGCTGCTCGCCGCGTTCTTGACGTCGTTTCAACGGAGTCCGGATTCACTCTGGAGTGGCAGGAGTACCCCTGGGGGTGCGAGCACTACCTCGCGACCGGCGCCATGATGGATGAGAACGGCATCGAACTTCTCGCGATGAGCGACGCCATCCTGCTCGGAGCAGTGGGGCGTCCTGATGTGCCCGACCACATCTCACTCTGGGGTCTGCTCATTCCGATCCGTCGCAGTTTCGACCAGTACGTCTCGCTGCGACCTGCGCGACTTCTGCCGGGTATCGAGAGCCCCCTTGCACCATCGCGTGCCGCAATCGATGTCGTCATCGTGCGCGAGAACACTGAGGGCGAGTACTCCGAAATCGGGGGGCGCATTTTCCGGGGCCAGCCGCACGAGCAGGCAGTGCAGGAAGCGGTGTTCACACGCGTGGGCATTGAGCGGATCGCCCGATACGCATTCGACCTCGCGCGCACACGGTCAGGGCGCGTCGCCTCGGCGACGAAGTCGAACGGAATCGTGCACACGATGCCGTTCTGGGACGAGGTGGTGGCCGAGGTCGGGGCCGACTACCCCGACGTTGAACTCACTCGCTATCACGTTGACGCGCTCGCGGCGCTGCTGGTGCTCGACCCCGCGCGATTCGATGTGGTGCTCGGCTCGAATCTCTTTGGCGACATTCTCTCCGATCTCACCGCAGCGCTGGCGGGAAGCATCGGTATCGCACCGTGCGGCAACCTCGATCCCACGAGGCGCCACCCCTCAATGTTCGAACCCATTCACGGCTCGGCTCCCGACATCGTCGGCCAAGGAATCGCCAATCCGCTAGGGCAGATTTGGAGCGCTGCCTTAATGCTCGAACATCTGGGTGAGGTCTCGGCTGCAATGGGTCTCGTTCAGGCGATTGAGTCGGTGATCGCTGCCGGGATCAAGACCCCCGACCTCGGGGGCGACCACGGGACCGAATCTGTCACGGATGCCGTCATCGCTGCGTATCTGGCTCAGGGCTCGGCGCCGTGAGCCGCTCCTTCGAAGGCTTTAGCGACACGCTGATCGAAGTCGACGGCCTCAGCATCCACACCCGCACGGCGGGTTCGGGACCCCCACTGCTGCTGTTGCATGGATATCCCGAATCGTCGCTCATGTGGCGAGACGTAGCACCCGCACTTGCCTCTGACTTCACTGTCGTCGTCACTGACCTACGTGGATACGGAACAAGTAGTGCGCCCGTTGACGACAGCGATCACCTCACATACAGCAAGCGCGCCATGGCTGCTGATCAGGTGAACGTGATGGAGTCGCTGGGTTACGACACCTTCTGCGTGGCAGGTCACGATCGCGGCGGGCGCGTTGCTCACCGTATGGTCCTCGACCATCCCGCACGAATCGAGCGCCTTGCGGTCATCGACATCGTTCCTACGCTGCACATGTTTGAGCATGTCGATCGCGCCATGGCCGACACATATTTCCACTGGTTCTTCCTCACTCAGTCAGGTGACCTTCCGGAACGCCTCATCAACGCTGACCCCGACGCGTGGATCGCAAGTCGCTTTCATGGCCGTCACGTCGAAGGACATGGCATTGAGCCCGACGTCATCGCCGCATACGCTGCGAGTTTTCGCGACCCGGCCCGCGTCGCCGCGACCTGTGCCGACTACCGAGCGGCAGCCACTATCGATCTGGTGCACGATCGTGCTGACCGAGCAGCAGGAACTCGCATCAACGTTCCGCTACTGACGATGTGGGGAGACGCCAGTTACGTGGGCCGCACCTTCGATGTGGTGCGCGTATGGGAGGACTTCGCAGAGTCGGTTGTCGGAAGTGCTGCGCCGAGTGACCACTACGTTCCGGAGGAAGCACCAGGCTTCACTGCCAACGCGCTGCGCGACTTCTTCTCGTCAGGAGCAGGTGAGTGAGGGCAACGCGAGAATCGCTGATCGACAGTCTGAAGCTACTGGTTGAGATCGAGACTCCGAGCGGTGATCTACCGTCGTTGGAACGCGGCTTTGAGGCGCTGGCCGACCTCGTGCTGACGTACACGGGGCGCGAGGCCATCATCGATCGAGTCGACGGAGTGCCGTACCTCTATCTCGCACCCACGGCCTCGCCTTCGGTGCTGATCATTGGCCACCTCGACACGGTGTGGCCCGTCGGCACCCTGAGCACGATTCCCTTTGAAGTTCGCGGCGATGTCGTCACGGGCCCCGGAGTCTTCGACATGAAGGCCGGACTGGTCATCGCCCTTGCGGCACTGGCCGACTGCGCAGTGTCAGACCACGCCGGGCTACTGGTCACCGGTGACGAGGAAGTCGGTTCACCCACGGGACGCGGGCTCATCGAGAAGTACGCCCCACTGGCCGTCGCAGTTCTGATCCCCGAGCCAGCCGCGCCCGGTGGTGGAATCAAGAGTGCGCGCAAAGGCGTGGGCCTCTATCAGTTCACCATTCAAGGAGTTGAAGCTCACGCGGGGCTTGAGCCCGAGCGCGGCGCGAATACGACGGTCGAGATGGCGGCCCTCATTTCGGACCTGGTGAAACTCCAGGATGTGTCCGTCGGAACCACCGTGACTCCCACCAAAGCCACATCGGGAGTCACCGCGAACACCGTGCCGGCCGAAGCGATCCTGCACACTGACGTTCGCGCGTGGACAGCACCCGAACTCACTCGAATTGACGAGGCGGTACGCGGTCGGCAACCACATGTCAGCGGTGTCACCGTGACACTGTCGGGCGGCATCAACCGATTACCGCTAGAGGAACGGCTGACCGCTGACCTGGTGAGGCTTGCTCGTGAAGTTGCCCTTGATGTGGGTATGGGTCACGTCGATACGGCCGCTGTTGGTGGCGCCTCTGACGGCAACTTTTGCGCGTCGGCGGGTGTACCGACCCTCGATGGGGTCGGCGCGTGCGGCGGCGGAGCCCACGCTCGCGACGAGTGGGTCGACCTCACGAGTGTGCACGCACGTGCAACGTGGCTTGCTCGCATCATCGAGCGTGTGGTGCAGCAGTTCTCGCCGACGGTATAGCCACCTGACGACTCCTAGCGCCTCGTTCAGCGGGTGCGCCGATCGGCGCCAAGCTTCTCAATCGCGTCGAGAATCGCTTCGAGCCCGATGTCGAATATCCGAGGGTCATCCAACGGAAGCAGAGAGTTCGCAACAGAGACGAGGTGCGGAAACTCGTCGGGCGCGAGGGCCTGCGCCCCAAACTGCATTTGCATCCGATCCTTCGCCCGAAGTTCGGGTTCGAGGCAGGTCACCGCTGCCTCGAAACTCGACATCGAACGCATGTAGTTGCCAAGAAGGCGGGTGTAGACCACTGCCTCGTCAGGAGTAAGACCTGCCCGGTCGAGTGCATCGAGCGTCAACTCCAAGTTCGTGAACTCGATCGGACGGTGCGTTGATCGAACCGACATCTGCTGAGCAAACTGCGCGTACCGCAGGTAATGCGCTCGAATGTGCCCAGCGAGCAGACGCACATCCTGCCGCCAGTCTCCGGTCGGCTCGATTGCATCGCCGTACGAGCGATTACGCAGCGTGTCGAGCATCTCCAGCAGAAACTCGTCCTTGTCACGAAAGTGTCGGTAGATCGACGTCGCGTGCGCCCCGAGTTCGTCACCCAGGGCTTGGAAGGTCAGCCCGTCAAGTCCGTCGCGCTCGGCGATAACGAGGGCGGCATCGATGATGACCGCCTTGTTCAGGCTGTCGCGCGGCTTGCGTGGACGAGACGACTGTGAGGCGGAAGCACCCACGGGCTCACCTCCTTCGGTGCTGTCTGCGTGTGCCTCAGCATCAGCCGCGGCGAGGCGATCATCACGCACAGGCGAGATCTCAGGTATCAACGCTTCGAACCGTACAACACAAAAGCCTGTCACTAAGTCAGGACTCGTGACTACATTGTTGTCTAGAGCCCTTGCGCCAGCACTCTAGACAGCCTAGGGTCTGGGCAAAGCCGCTGTAATAAACGGCGTCACACGTACTTTCTGGAGGTTCGAGTGAGGGCTCTACCGTCGCAGGCACGATCGTCCCGGTCCCGCGTAACACTGGTGGCCGGCCTCGCAACAGCCGCGCTGGTAGTGGCCGGCTGTTCATCCGGATCATCCGGTAGCCCCTCCACCTCCGCATCATCCACCACCTCGGCCGCCTCGTCGGCCAGCAGTTCCGCTAGCCCCAGCGACGCTGGTGGCCTCCAGCAAGGCGGAACCGCGGTGATCGGGGCCGAGCAGGAACCCGACTGCATGGACTGGATCGCGAGCTGTGCTGGTTCGATCTGGGGTTCGTACATGGCCCAGGTCACGACGATTCCCGTGGTCTACAACGTGCGCAAGCAGGGCAACGACTGGTTGCCGCAGATCTCCAGCATCATGGCGTCGGAGCCGGTGGTCAGCGCTGGGCCCCCTCAGACCGTGACCTACAAGCTCAACCCCGCGGCGGTGTGGTCCGACGGCAAGCCGATCACCTCGGCCGACTTGAAGTACACCGCCCTGCAGATCCGTGACGGCAAGGACATCCTCGACAAGACCGGCTACTCCGAAGTCACCGACATTGCCACGCCTGACGCGCAGACCGCGGTGGTGACCTTCAGCAAGCCGTACGGCGGCTGGAAATTGCTGTTCAGTGGTTCAACCGGCGTTCTGCCGAGCCACCTATTGCAGGGCAAGGACCGCGCGGCTGTGATGCAGGACGGTTACACCTGGAGTGGTGGCCCGTGGATCATCGAGTCGTGGAAGAAGGGCGAGTCGATCACCCTCGTTCCCAACGCGGGCTACTGGGGAGACAAGCCCAAGCTCGACAAGGTGGTCTTCCAGTTCACTGCCGATACGTCAGCGGCCTTCCAGGCGTTCAAGAGCGGACAGCTCGACGCGATCTACCCGACACCGCAGCTTGACGCTATCGATCAAATCAAGGCCGGCATTCCCGGTTCCAAGGTGCAGGTTGAGCCTGCCTCAGGCAACCTCGAGGCGCTGTGGATGAACAACGCTCAGCCGCTCCTGAAGTCGGTGGCTGTCCGCCAGGCCCTGAGCTACTCGATCGATCGCAACGCCATTGTGGGGCGCATCTACGGTCCTCTCGACGTCAAGAGCCCCGCGCAGAGCTTCTACCCGCCGATTCTCTCAGCCTTCGGTGGTCAGGACTTCTCGGTCTACGGGCTCGACCTCGCCAAGGTCGACCAACTCATGACCGGCGACGGTTGGGCTAAGGCAGCAGACGGTGTGTGGGCCAAGGACGGCAAGCCGGCCGCGCTCACCATCACGACCATCGCCGGCAACAAGCGCCGCGAGCTCATGGAGCAGGTCCTACAGCAGCAGCTCAAGACAGCCGGCTTTGACCTCACCATCAAGAACGCGGCCGCTGCCGATCTGTTCGGAACGATTCTGCCCGACGGAACCTTCGACATCGGAATCTGGACGCTGGTCACCACATTCCCGGACCCCGGGCTGAGCTTCGCCTTCGATTCGGGCAACATCCCCAGCGACGCGAACCAGTTCTCCGGACTGAACTACTCGCGCACTGATGTTGCTGGCCTCAACCCGGTGCTCGCGACCGTCGACACTGCAACCGACCCCAACGTGCGCCTTGCGGCGACGCAGGCCGGCGACAAGCTAATTGCTGAGTCCGCGACATCACTCCCGATCGCGGCGATCCCGAATGTGCTGCTGACCCTCGACAAGATCGGCGGTCCCACCTCCATCAATCCGTCCGAGGGGCCATTCTGGAACCTTGAGCAGTGGGGGCTCGTCGGCTGAGTGGGTAGGGAACCGAGGGGCAGCAGGAGGAGGGAGGGGCAAATAGCGTGCTCCGGTTCGCGGTGCGCCGCTTGCTCTACTCACTTCCCGTGCTTCTGGTTGGCAGTTTTCTTCTCTTCTGGGCGGTGCGCACCGTCTTCGATCCGCTACTCAAGTTGCGTCAGGTACGCGACCCTGAGCTGATCGCGCGGGAAACCGAGCGCCTCGGTCTCAATGATGGAATTTTCACGCAGTACTGGCGCTGGCTTTCGGGCTTCCTGTCGGGTGACTGGGGTGTGAGCAGCAGAACGTCGGGCTCGGTGAGACCCATGATCGGGTCGGCCCTGACAGTGACGATTGAACTCCTGGTGTGGGGAGTGGTGTTCGCGACGCTGGCAGCGGTTCTCATTGGCGTGTGGTCGGCAGTGAGGCAGTACTCGTTCTCTGACCATGCGCTGACAAGCCTTGCGTATGTGGGACTCGCGCTTCCCGCGTTCTGGTTCGGACTCATCCTCATCCAGTTCTTGGCGGTGTGGCCGCAACAGGCGCTCGGCTGGGACAAGCCACTGTTCTTCTTCATCGGACTGTCGTCTCCGGGCCAGGACCCCACGTTCATTGACACCGCACGCCACATGGTGTTGCCGGTGCTGACTCTCACAGTCGGACTCGTTGCCGTGTGGAGTCGGTTCACTCGAGCTTCCATGCTCGACGCACTCTCCAGCGATTATGTGCGCACCGCACGCGCCAAGGGGGTGCCACCTCGACGTGTGGTGGTGAACCACGCCCTGCGCAACGCATGGGGGCCACTCGTCACCGTTGTGGCGCTCGATTCAGCCCTACTCATCGGTGGACTGTTGGTGACCGAGCAGGTCTTCTCCATTCCGGGAATGGGCCGACTCTTCCTTGATTCGCTGCTGGCCGGCGACGTGTTCGTCCTACTGCCGTGGATGCTCATCACGGGGGCGGCCGTCATCATCTTGAACCTCGTAGCCGACATCACCTACGGGGTACTCGATCCGCGGGTGCGTGTGTCATGACGGTGTCTACACCTGCACCGACGAGATCACGACCGGGTTTCTGGCGGCGGTTCTCGCGGCACCGAGTTGCTGTGCTCGGAGCCCTCACCCTCGTGCTGCTCACCATTGCCTGCTTTGGTGCTGCATTCGTGGCCCCCTTCCCGCAGGATCAACAGGACCTGCTGCTGGGCCCCGTGCCTCCAACGGCGCAGCATTGGCTGGGCACCGATGAACTGGGCCGCGACTACCTGAGCGAGATCCTGTACGCCGGGAAGTTGTCACTCACGCTGGCCATCGCGGTCGCACTCATCTCGACAGCGATCGGAGTTTTTGTCGGAGCGGTGGCGGGGTACAGGGGCGGGTGGATCGACGACGTCTTCATGCGCATCACCGATCTCTTTCTCATCGTGCCAGCGATTGCGCTGCTTGCCCTAGCGCTACAGGGCTTGGGTCCGAGTCCAGTGTCGATCATCATCGTGCTTTCGCTGATCGGCTGGACCTACATCGCACGCGTGGTGCGAGGTCAGGTGGTGTCGCTACGCGAACGTGAATTCATTGATGCTGCCCGGGTGATCGGCGCGACGCATCGACAGGTGTTGACCCGTCACATTCTGCCTAACCTCAGCGGGGTCATCGCGGTCAATGTCGCCCTTGCCGTGGCGGGGGCCATCATCGTTGAGTCGACGCTGAGTTTCCTCGGGTTCGGAGTGCAGCCGCCGCAGACCAGTTGGGGAAACATGCTGAGTCAGGCGTCCGGACTCATCGGAACACCCAAGGTGTACCTGCTGTATTTCCCTGGACTGTTCATCCTGATCACCGTGCTGGCCGTCAACTTCGTCGGTGACGGTCTACGCGACGCCATGGACCCTCGTTCCGGTACCGACACACCATCGCGACGGGGGCGCACATGAACCCGGTGCTCGAGGTGGAGAACCTGTCGGTGACCTTTCGGTATCGGGAGGGTGATGTTGCTGCGCTGCGCAATGTCTCATTGCGAATCGATCCCGGAGAGTCACTGGGAGTCGTGGGCGAGTCCGGCTCAGGTAAGAGCCTCACCAGCGCAGCAATCATGGGCCTGCTGCCACGCAATGCGTCAGTGACCGGATCTGTGCGCTTCCTGGGGCAGGAACTGCTGGGTGCACCCGAACCCACACTGCGTGATCTGAGGGGTAGGCGGCTGGCGATCATTTCGCAAGACGCGCTCACGGCCCTCAACCCTGTTCATACAGTGGGCGCCCAAATCGCAGAAGCGATTCGTGTACATGACTCCAGTCATT
Source organism: Actinomycetota bacterium (assembly GCA_009699025.1). Next base: position 4,747 of record WLOZ01000022.1, on the reverse strand, counting down.
CACGCGCGGAACTTCGAGCGCGAGCAATCGATTTACTTGACCTGGTGGGGATTCCTCAACCATCGACTCGGGTCAACAACTATCCGCACGAGTTCTCGGGTGGCATGAGGCAGCGCGTACTGATCGCCATGAGCGTGGCCAACGAGCCCGATCTGATCATCGCCGACGAGCCCACAACGGCCCTCGACGTTACCGTGCAGGCGCAGGTGCTCGATGTGCTGGCGCGAATCCAAGCCCGCACCAGCAGTTCACTCATGCTGATTACCCACGACCTCGGCGTCGTCGCGGGGGTCGCCGACCGGGTACTCGTGATGTACTCCGGCAGCGTGGTCGAGGAGGCCGGAGTTGACGACCTCTTCTACGAAACGGCGCATCCCTACACACGTGGTCTTCTTGCGTCGCTTCCGCGCCTTGATGTGCGCGACAGGTCGCAACCCCTCTACCGAATTCCAGGGTTCCAGCCAGCTCCGGTAGAACGCCCCCCTGGGTGCCCCTTCCATCCCCGATGTGACGTAGCGGTCGCCGGACTGTGCGATGTCGAACGGCCGCTGCCGATCGTCGTGCGAACCGGTCACGTTGCGAACTGCCATCGGGCCGAGATCGATGGACCCATCACATGACCGCCGTACTTGAGGTACGCGACCTCGTCAAGGAGTACCCGGTACGCAGCGGGGTGCTGCGGCGTGTCACCGGATCGGTCAAGGCAGTCAATGGAATTTCGCTGTCGCTCGAACGTGGGCGAACGCTAGGACTGGTAGGTGAGACCGGCTGCGGCAAGTCGACCGTGGGTCGATGTTTGGTGGGCCTGGTTCAACCGACGTCGGGAGCGGTGCTACTTGATGGCGACAATCTCAGCGCGATGTCGTCACGTGACCTCAGAGCGGCGCGGCGCCGCATTCAACTCGTATTTCAGGATCCCTACGCCTCGCTTGATCCTCGCCAGTCGGTCGAAGCGATTGTGTCCGAGCCACTGCGGCTTCACGGTCTGGCCCGTCACAACGAATCAGCGCGGGCCGCGGCACTACTCGATCTCGTTGGACTCAGTTCGTCAGTGCTGCAGCAGTATCCGCACGAACTCTCAGGTGGGCAGCGGCAGCGAGCCGGAATTGCGCGAGCGCTTGCTCTGGAGCCGGAGGTAATGGTTCTCGACGAACCGGTCAGCGCTCTCGATGTGAGTGTGCAGGCGGGAATCCTCAACCTGCTTGAGGAACTTCAGCAGGAACTCGGGCTCGCCTACGTGTTCATCGCGCACGATCTCTCGGTAGTTCGACACGTCAGTCACGAGGTGGCGGTGATGTACCTCGGGCGCATCGTGGAGTATGTCGATGCCGACACTCTCTATGCGTCGCCGCGGCACCCCTACACGCAGGCGCTGCTGTCGGCCGTTCCCCTACCCGATCCGCGTGCCGAGCGATCGCGCCAACGCATTCTGCTCGAAGGTGACCTCCCCTCCCCCATTGATCTGCCCACCGGGTGCGCATTCCGAAGCCGCTGCTGGAACTCCACTGACGCATGTGCCACCGTTCCCGAACTCCGTGTCGCGGATGGTCACGCTGTTGCATGCCATCACGCCGACCTCACCTGAGATTGGGAGGACCCATGTCGCACTCACGCTCGGCACTGAGACTTCGCACGCCGTATCCGATACTCATTCGGGCGGTGCGCGGCGAGGCAGACCAGGCCGTTGTCATCACTCAGGACATCAACGGGTTGTCACTGTCGCTCTGGAACGGTTTCACTCGCGAACTGAGGCCGGTGGATTTCGCACAGGTGACGTACGCGTCGACGACAACGACCGACGGGGCCTACATTCTTGATCTGCACGATCCCACCGGCTCGGAAGTGGGCCACCTACACGCGTTCCCCATCTCCGGAGGTACGTCCACCGGTGCTGCTCGTGACCTCACTCCGGGCCGGTTGCCGTACTCAATTCGGGGTCTGGATTGCGCACTCAACGGGCAAACGATTCTGCTGACGATCGGCGATGACGACGGATTCTCCGCCGTGCTCACCCACATTGACACGCCCGAAGGCCAGCGTGTCATCTTCCACTCGCCGCACGAGGCGTGGTCCGGAATCTTGTCGGCTGATGCCGAGTTGGCCGCCATCGAAACCACCAGCCATAACCCGGGGGTGCGCCGTTTTGCCGTCACGGTAGTTGATGTCAACACGGCTGAGGTTGTCGCGACGTTGTCTGACGGACCGCTCGGGCCGGTTCGCCCGGTGCGCTTCGCCCAGCAGCCCGGCGATCAGCGCTTACTGGTCTCCACCGAGGTCTCCGGCTTCGCTCGCCCCGCTGTGTGGAACCCCATCTCGGGTGAACGCACCGACGTCGCCTTCACCGAATTGGTGGGCGAGGTCGTTGCTCTCGACTGGCATTCAGCCACGGGCAGACTACTGGTGGCTCACGTCAACGAGGGCATTCACGAGTTGTACGAGCACGATCTGAACTCCGGAGAGTCAGTACGTTTGATGCATCCCGCTGGCTCCTTCTTTGAGCCTGACACCGGCGCTGAGTACCCGGTGATCTGGTCGTCGTACTACGCACCCGACGGGACACGTCGCCTCGTGCGCGGCAGTTGGGATGCGCCACTTGAAATCCTCGAGTCGTCGGGCGGTTCGGAGCCAACGGTGGTGTGGGCTTCGCGAACAGTTCCCCCCGCCACCGCGTTGACATCGCACCTCATCACCAGTTCCGATCAGACGCAATCGCAGCTATGGGTGGGCGTTCCGGCCGACACCACTGCGCGAAAGGGCACGATTCTCGAAGTGCACGGTGGGCCGAATCTGGTCACCGTCGACCGCTACGACGCCACCGCGCAAGCGTGGATCGACGACGGTTGGGTGTACGCGTCTCTCAACTACCGAGGAAGCGTCACCTTTGGCCGGGAGTTCCGCGAGAAGTACTGGGGGCGCGTGGGACAGGGAGAGATTGAGGACATCGCGGCCGCTGTCGACTGGTTGGAGCAGCACCATCTCGCCGCCCGCGAATCACTGTTCATCACCGGTGCTTCCTACGGCGGATTTCTGACCCTGATGGCACTGGGCACACTGCCGGATCGTTTCGCTGGCGGATTGGCCCACGTCGCCCTTGCCGATTGGGTGACCGCCTACGACCAGATGAGCCCCCCACTCCAGACCGCATGGCGGGGATTCATCGGCTCCACCTATGCCGATGACCCCCAGCGCTGGCGCGACGCGTCGCCCATCTCGTATGTCGAGTCATTGCGAGCGCCGGTATGGCTCAATCAGGGCGAGTACGACACCCGTACTCCGCCGAAGCAGGCAGCGGCGTACGCACAGGCGGTGAAAGCCAGCGGTGGCGACGCCCTCCTGGACTGGTTCCCGGGAGGTCATATGCCCGGAGGCCTTGCCGGGATGGCGAATGACTACGCGCGCATGCAGCAACTCACAGCGCGGGCACTGCAAGGACAACGCTGGGACAGCCTGACCATCGATCCGACCGTCGATCCCCCGCCCTCCCCTCCGACATGAGGGGGTTTGCCTCTCGGCGCCAGTGAGTCACTGAGCCGGGACGGCGACGCGGGCGCGGTGCATCCTCGGGCCGCGCCCGACGTTGATCGGGTCTTGCGTCGATCTGGACTTGTCGATACCGTCCAGACACAACATAACTCTCTTACGAAGATCCCGACGAGAAGACGCAGGGCTCGACCGGACGCTGATCCTCGGCCTACGCCACCACGGCGACCGAAGAGCCGCTGAAGGATTCCCCAGGAAGCATTCCCCACGTGGGGAGTACGTCGGCTCAGTGGATCGACAGCGGAAGGACGTGGAATGAGCGGGATCCTCCTGGAGAACGCCCGTGTGTTCGACGGCGTCGACATGCTGGGCGAGGGGCTCTCCGTGCTGGTGACCGGTGATCGCATCACGGAGGTCTCCGACGGTCCCATCGTCGCCCCCGGCGCACGGCGCATCGATGTGCGAGGTCGCACCCTCATGCCCGGGCTCATCGACCTCCATGTCCACGCATACGCCAGCCACGTCTCGCCGGCCAAGATCGACCGGGCTGATGCTCCGTATCGCACGGCGCATGCGGTCCGCATGCTCGGCCACGCGCTGGACTGCGGATTCACCACGGTGCGCGACATCGGGGGCGGCGACTGGAGCCTCTCCCGCGCCATCCAGGACCGGCTCATCAGGGCTCCGCGGTTCTTCTATGCGGGGAAGATGATGTCGATGACCGGCGGCCACGGCGACATGCGCGACATGGGCGAACGCCAGCACATCAGCGGTTACTGCCGGTGCGAGAGCATGAACGCTCTGTGCGTCATCGCTGACGGAGTGGATGAATGCGTCAAGGCTGTCCGGGAAGAGCTCCGGCGAGGCGCGCACTGCATCAAGATCATGGCCTCAGGTGGTGTGGCGAGCCCCACCGATCCGATCTGGATGAACCAGTTCCGCGAGGACGAGATCAGGGCCATCGTCGGCGAGTGCGCTGAGCGTCGGACGTACGTGTCTGCACATTGCCACCCTGCAAGCGCTATCCGGCGGTGCGTCGAGTTCGGGGTCCGGGGCATCGAGCACGGCACCCTCATGGATGCCGAGACCGCGGAGTATGTCGCGGAGAAGAGCGCGTATGTCGTGCCGACCCTGGCCACCTTGTTCGCGCTCAAGGAGGCAGGCGCCCAGCTCGGGTTGCCGCCAGCAAGCCGGGAGAAGGTCGACGTCGTCTTCGAGCAGACCCTCCTCGGTCTGGAGCACATGCGCCGCGCGGGCATCAAGCTCG
>WLOZ01000219.1 GCA_009699025.1 Actinomycetota bacterium | reverse complement strand
TCGGTGAGCCAGCCGGCGCAGCGCTCGCTCACCAGCACGCAGGCAATGGGGTACATGCCGCCGCTAATGCCCTTGCCGGTCACGAGGATGTCGGGCTCGATGCCGTGCTTCGTGATGCCCCACAGCTCGCCGGTGCGCATCAGACCGGTCTGCACCTCATCGGCGATATACAGGGCGTCGTACTGCTCGCATAGCTTCTTGACGGCCTCGAGGTAGCCGGGGTTGGGGAGCGGGAACCCGTACGTGGCCGGGATGGTTTCCATAATCACCGCAGCGATATCGCGGCCGCGAAGCTCGGCCTCCATAGCCTCGAGGTCATTGAACGGCACGTGCGGGAATTCGTCGGGGCGATCGGAGAGAAACAGCTTCGAGAAGCGGTCGTCGCCGGTGCCCACTGCGAGGCCCGTGTGGCCGTGATACGCCTTAACGATCGAGAGGATCTTGCGCTTTTGCGTGGTGTGCCGCGCCGTTTTCAGCGCGATGTCGATGGCCTCGCCACCGCCCGAGCCGTAGATGACCTTGGTCAGCGAGGCCGGGGCCGAGGTGATCAGCGCCTCGGCCAGTGCGGTGCGAGCGAGGGCCGGAAAGTGGTGGTTACCGATGTCAAAGTGCTGCATTGCCAGCGTGATGGCCTGCACGACCTCCGGGTTGCGGTGCCCGAGACTGTAGGTGCCCCCGTTGAGGTGCACGTCGATCAGGCGCTTTCCCGACATGTCGTAGAGGAAGTACTCCTCGCGCCGGTCGATGACCAGCGGCACCCCGGCGTCACTCCAGAACTGGGTCTTGCCCGGGTTCCAGTACTCCTTGGCCTTTTCGAGCACCTCTTCCTTCGAGCCGAAGGAAAACGTGCCGTAGTCGAAGGCAGGCGCGTCACCGCTGCTAGTCGTCACCGTGACCTCCTCGGGGAGAGAGCCGATCTCCGCCACCATACCGAATGGTAAGACCAATTGACAACCAATTAGCCCGGAAACTTCGACACCAGTGAGCTATTCGGTATGCCCCGACCTACAGCCACGCCTCCACCGTGGCGCGCGTTGCCTGGATGTGGGCACCCATCAGGGCTGCCGCCCGATCGTGGTCGCGGTCATCGATCGCGTCGACGACCGCCTCGTGTAGTTCATGCGCCGACGGCTCGATCTTCACAAAGACCGCGCCGATGGGGTGAAACATGGCGCCGCGCGCGGCCACGATCGCCTCGGCGAGCCGCGGGCTGCGTGCAGCCTCGGCGATGGCGAGATGGAACTGCGAGTCAATACCGCGGAACCGCGAGAAGGACGACGGGCCACTGGCCCTCTCGCCGTCGCGAGCCGAGGTCTCAATCGCGCCCATGGCTCGAAGCAGCCGTCGTAGGCGTGCGAGGTCCTTGGCAGTGCGGCGCTGTGCGGCCAGGCCGGCGGCCGCCGACTCGATGGCCACCCGCAGATCGAAGATGCCGAGCACTTCGGCCCTGCTCTGCCGAAGTCGCTGCACGTACTGCTTCCTCGTCAGCGACGCCTCCCGCACGATGAGTCCACCCGTGCGGCCACGCCGCACCTCGATGACACCCTCAGCCTCGAGCACCGCCACCGCCTCACGCACCGTGGTACGCGACACCTCGAGCATCTCGGCGAGGTCGCGCTCGGTGGGAAGTCGGTCGCCGGGCTGGAAGCGGCCGAGATTGATTGCGGTGCGGATCTGCTCGAGCACCAGTTCATACGTGGCGAGTGAGCGCACCGGAATGAGGCCGAAGGACTCCTTGGATGCGGACACGCTCTCCCACCTCTTCGCGCCTTGGAGGCGACCGACAGTAGCAAGACTCTAGACGACCTGTGCCACCCAGCCACCGTCAACGACGAGGTCGGTGGCGGTCACGAAGGACGCTTCGTCAGAGAGCAGCCAGTAGATCGCCGAGGCGATGTCGTCGGGCATTCCCAGTCGCCTCAGCGGCGTCTTCTGCTCCATCCGCACTCGCCGCTCAGGGGACTCGTCGTACAGCGGCGACACCATCGGGGTGAGGATCGCTCCCGGACACACGGTGTTCGACCGGATGCCCTCGGGACCGAGCTGTAGGGCGATGCTGCGCGACAGCGAGATCACCGCGGCCTTGCTGATCTGGTAGGCGTCCATCGGAGAATCCATGCCGCGCAGGCCAGCGATGCTAGCGACGTGCACCATCGAGGCACCGCCGGAGCAGCGTCGCAGGTACGGCAGCGCGGCGGCACTCATGTGACGAGTGCCCTCGAGGTTAATGGCCAAGGTGCGGGACCACAGGTCCTCATCAGCGTCGAGGGCTGACACGTCGCGGCCGAACCAGGCCACACCCGCAGCGTTCACCAGCGACGTGAGATGTTCGTCGCCGAGACACTCGGCCATCACGCGGGCCGGGGCCGAGGGATCGGACAGGTCGGCACTCGCCCACGACACGCCCGCCGCGGCCAGCTCCAGCGGCTCCTCCTTCACATCGACTCCCCAGACCCGGTACCCCTCACGCGCGAGGCGCAGCGCGGTGGCTAGCCCGATGCCACCGGCCGCGCCCGTGACGATAGCGGTGCGCGCCGACCCCGCACCTTCCCGGGGGCTCATGCCTCGAGCTCCAGTGCCACCCGCACCGACTCGCCGGCGAAGGTCATTGCATCGACCGCTTCGGGGAACAGCATCTCGAGGCCGAAGAACCCGTGGATCATTCCCGGGAACTCGCGCAGCGAGACAGCCACCCCCGCAGCCTCGAGGGCGTTGGCATACAGCTCACCCTGCGGGCGGATCGGGTCGCACTCAGCCAGCACGATGGTGGTGGGCGGCAGCCCTGCCAGGTCGGCAAGCAGCGGAGCCACGTGGGGGTCGTGCCGGTTGGCCGGCGCCGCTAGGTAGTTGTCCTGGTGCCACTGCATCTCGTCGCGGTAGAGCATCACGCCCTCGAACTCCATGTCGAATCCAGCCTCGAGGTCGCATGTTGTCACCGGGTAGACCAGCAGTTGATGGGCCACCTTGGGCCCGCCCTCGTCTCGGCAGCGCAGCGCGGCCACCGTGGCCAGATTCGCCCCTGCGCTGTCGCCCGCCAGTATGAGACGCCCAGCATCGGCGCCCCAGTCGGCCGCGTGCTGCGCGGCCCACACCACCGAATCGAAGGCGTCGTTGGTGGCGGTGGGGAAACGTGACTCGGGGCCTCGTCGGTAGCCCACGCTGAGTACGACGGCGCCGGTCGCCAGCGCCACCTTGCGGGCCATCATGTCGTGGGTCTCGACACTGCCCATCAGCCAGCCACCACCGTGGAAGAACACCAGCAGGGGCGCGATAGCAGGATCGCCGGTAGGCCAGTAGACCCGACCCTCGATCTCCGTGTCACGCACCGTAATCATCACGTCGAGTACCCGGGCCACGTCGGGGCGCTCGAGACTGCCGAACAGCGTCTCGAAGTTCTCCCTCGCGACCGGAACCGGAAGGAGGTGCGCATTGGGCCGCCCTGAGGTGAGCATGTCGTCGATCATCTGCGCGGCAACGGGGTGCAGGGGCATGGGATTCCTTCCGTGGGTGGAAATGAGGCAGGCGTCAGACGCGCTCGTAGTACCTGACAAGCTCCCAGTCGGTGACGCAGCCCGACTCGAAGGCGACCACCTCGGCGCGGGCCGAGAGGAAGAGGTGCTCGAACACGGCATCGCCGAAAGCAGCACGCGCGACCTCACTGGCCCCGAAGCGGTCGACCGACGCGTGCAGCGAGGTGGTCATCGACGGCAGGGCGGAGTCGGTCCAGGCGTTGCCGTCGTGAACGCTCGGAGTCGGGAGCCCCGCCTCGATGCCCGCCAGGCCGGCCGCGATCGTGGCTGCGTACGCGTAGTAGGGGTTGACATCAGCGCCAGGAATGCGGTTCTCGACCCGGAACGAGGGTCCGTGCCCCACCAGCCTGAAGGCGCACGACCTGTTGTCGACGCCCACCGCAATGGCGGTCCCGGCGAATTGATCGGGCAGGTATCGCTTGTAGGAGTTCACCGTGGGGGCGAAGAGCAGGCCCAGGTCGAGCACGTGCTCGGCCTGCCCTGCCACGAAACTGCCAAACAGCGCTGACATGCCTGCCGTGCCCGCAGTGCCCCCACCGTCGTGTGACAGCGGGTTGCCCTCGAGGTCCCAGAGGCTTACGTGCAGGTGGCACGACGAGCCGACATCGTCGATCTTCGGCTTCGCCATAAAGGTGCAGGTGAGTCCGGCGCGGTGGGCGAGGTCCTTGACCCCGTACTTGAACAGCACGTGCCGATCGGCCATTTCGAGGGTCGATGTGAAGTCGAGCGTGACCTCCTGCTGGCCAAGGCCCCACTCGGGCTTCGACGCCTCGATCGGGATTCCGAAGTCGCTCATGTGGTTGCGGATCTGCGCAATAAACCAGTCATCACGTCCGGCCTGACTCATCTGGTAGTCGTTGCGGTGCGCCGACAGCATGTCGAGGTCGCGATAGCGCTGGGCAAAAGCCTGGGCCGACGGCGTGCTGGCGAGGTAGAACTCGAGCTCTGATGCGAAGCCGAATCGGAGCCCCTTCTCCTCGGCCCGCGCAAGTTGCCGACGCAGGATGGTGCGGGGCGCCACCTCGAGGAGTTGGTCGCTGTCCATCTCGTACGAGTCGCACAGCACGAACGCTGCATTCGGCTCCCACGGGATGCGCCGCAGGGTGGCCAGGTCGGGC
>WLOZ01000218.1 GCA_009699025.1 Actinomycetota bacterium | reverse complement strand
CGAGGTCGCGGTCGAGCGGGCGGCAGCCGCTCCGTCGCAGCTCGCGGTGCACCACACTGACGCCGCTGACCGCGCGGAGGCGCTGGCCGCAGTGTTGGAGGCGGCTCTCCCCGGGCATCGGGTCCCAGTGTCGGAATTAACCGCGACCGTCGCGGTGCACAGCGGGCCAGGAACCATCGCCGTCGTGGTGGCCCCTGCCGCGGCCGCACCCGAGGTGTGGCCCGCGGACCCGGCTTGACCACGGTCTCGCTGCCGCTCTATGTCGCGGCCGTCGTCGCCGGCTACGTGGTGGGGTCGCTGAACCCCGCAGCGACCATCGCGCGCATTCGCGGAATCGACCTGCGCGCGTCGGGCTCGGGTAACCCCGGGGCCACGAATGCCGCCCGCACGATGGGCAGAGGGGTCGGGGTCCTCGTTCTCGTGCTTGACCTCCTCAAGGGGTTCGTCCCGGCGGTGCTCTTTGCCACGTTTGTCGGCCTTGCGGCGGGCGAGGTCGCCGGGCTGGCCGCCGTGGTGGGTCATGTGACCTCGCCGTTCCTGAGGGGACGTGGCGGCAAGGGGGTGGCCACCGCCCTCGGCGCCATCCTGGGTACCCACGCCATCTGGGCGCTTCCCCTGCTGGTGGTCTTCGCGGTCACGGTGGCACTGACTCGTCGAGTGGGGCTCGGAGCTGTGGCAGCCGCGGTCGCGCTGGTGCCCATTGCCCTCCTGATGTCGGACTCGTGGCACAGCCGGGCGTTCGCACTGCTGATCGCAGCGGTGATCCTGCTGCGTCATGTGCGGAACGTGCGGTCGGCCCTCACAGGAGGTGACGTGTCCACAGGGCGGTGATCGCTCTGGCGTCCACAGGGATGCTCTGAGTGCCATTCGCCACTCGTCTCGCTGCCTAGCGTCAGCGTGTGGCCGACCACTCCGCGCCCCCCGCGAGTCTGCCGGGTGGCGGCTGGGTCCCGCGGGTGGCGGGACGTGGCCTCACGCCAGTCGCTGCCGTGGGCCTGGTGCTGGTGCTGGTGTGCGCGCTACTGCTCGCCGGGCTGTGGTGGTGGCAGTCGCGGGTCCGGCCGGCCGAGCTGCCGTCGGTGCTCACTCGAGGGCCGGCCGTGGCGCCGACGGGAGGTCCGATGCCTACATCCTCTCCGGGCCCGGCGCCGAGGCCCCTGGTCGTGGTGCATGTGGTGGGGCTTGTCGTACGGCCGGGGGTCGTTCGGCTGCCTGAGGGGTCACGTGTTGCCGATGCCATCAGGGCGGCGGGCGGACTCCGGCGCGACGCGAGGGGCATCAGACTGAACCTCGCGCGGCGACTCGTCGACGGCGAGCAGGTGGTGGTGGCACGCGGAGTCGTCGCCGCCGGCCCAGGGCAGGGCGTGGCCGACGTGCCTGCGAGTTCGTCCTCGGGGGGCGTCGACGCCCCGCTCGACCTCAACTCGGCGACTCTCGAGCAGCTCGAATCGCTACCCGGGGTCGGCCCGGTGCTGGCCGGGCGCATCGTGGAGTGGCGGGTCGCCCATGGTCGGTTCTCGTCGGTGGAGGAGCTCGGCGAGGTGACCGGTGTCGGTGACAAGACGTTGGCGAACCTTGCGCCGCGGCTGCGCGTATGAAGCCCGACCTCAGGCTGTGGCCCACGGCCGCCTCAGTGTGGTGCTCGTGCGCCGTCGTGGCATCGGCACTGCTGAGCCCGGTCGTCGCACTGCTCGCGGCCTCGCTCACATCGCTCGCGGTGGCGGTGGGCTGGCGATATCGACGAGGCAGGATCGCCCCCGCGGTGCTGCTGCCGCTCGTGGCACTCGTGCTGGCCACCGGAGTCGCTGGCCTGCGGGTGTGGGCGGTGTCTCCCGACCTGCTGCCCGAGCCTGGCAGTGCCGTGACGATCGAGGCGGTGGTCGACTCCGATCCTCGCCTCGTCGAGGGGGCGGGCTCGAGCATTGTGAGGGGACCGCCTCGGACGGTGACCGGCATCACCGTGCACCGGATCACCTGGGAGGGCGGGGCGCTGTCCGCGCGGCTTCCGGCCTCGCTCTGGGCCCCGGCTGACGCCGTGGGACTCCTCCCCGGAACATCGGTAACCGGCTACGCCACCGTGCTACCGCGCAAGCCGGGAGGCGATGGCACACTCTCGCTCTCGATGAGGCGGGTGCCGACCGTGCTCGGCGAGGCGCCCGTGTGGCAGCGGGTAGCGGGAAATTTGCGCGCTGGACTTCGAGACGCGACTGCGGGGCTGCCTGCCGACGGCGCCGCCCTGCTTCCGGGGCTGGTCCTCGGAGACACCTCCACCCTGCCTGACGCGCTCGCCGATGACATGCGCACGGCGGGGCTGGCGCACCTCACCGCGGTTTCCGGTGCCAATGTATCGATCGTCCTCGGCGCGGCACTCGGCCTCGCGGCCCTCGGGCGCGTGCGGGGGAGAGGGCGAGCAGTGGTGGCAGGGGTGGCGCTGATCGGCTTCCTGATTCTGGTCAGGCCGTCGCCCAGCGTCGTCCGAGCGACCGCGATGGGCTCGGTGGTGGTGCTGAGTCTGCTCACGGGCGGTCAGCGCCGCGGTCCGCCAGCCCTCGCCGCGGCGTCGATCGTGCTGCTGCTCGTCGATCCGTGGCTCGCGGTGTCGGCCGGCTTCGCCCTGTCGGTGGCAGCCACCGCCGGGCTTCTTATCGTGGCGCCTCAACTGCGCGACGGTATCGCCGCGCGTGCACCGTGGCTACCCCGTTCGCTGGCCGAGGCGCTGTCTATCACGGTGTCTGCACAACTCGTGACGGCCCCGGTACTGGTGCTGATTGGCGCCTCGGTGGGATTAGGGGCGGTGCCCGCCAACCTCCTGGCCGAGTTGGCTGTCGCCCCCGCCACCCTGCTCGGTGTTGCGGCCACCCTCGCGTCAGCGGTGAGCCCGGCACTGGCCCACGCTGTCGCGGTGCCTGCGGTTCTCTGTGCCCAGTGGGTCGCATGGGTGGCGCATGGGGTGGCTGCAACCGCTCCGCTTCTCATCCCCTGGCCCACGGGTGCCCGCGGAGCCGCGCTCGCCCTGATGCTGCTGGCCTCGGGCGCCCTGACGGTGAAGTATCGGGGCCCCGTCCGACGAGCCGTGTCGCGGGTTCCGCGGCCGGTGTCCGCCGCGGTCGTGGCAGGGGTGGTGGTGTGCGGGGTGGCGCTGCCGCGCGCGGGCAGCGAGCACTGGCCCCCGACGGGGTGGGTCGCGGTCATGTGCGACGTTGGCCAAGGCGACGCCATCGTGCTTCGTATCGATGCCGACTCTGCCGTGGTGGTCGATGCCGGACCCGAGCCCGCCCGGGTTGACCGGTGCCTGAGCGACCTTGGCATATCGAGGGTGTCGGCACTGCTACTGACTCATTTCCACGCCGATCACGTCGAGGGAGTGCCGGGTGTGCTTCGGGGCCGAGCGGTGGGCACGGTGCTCGTGTCGCCGCTGGCGGAGCCTCTCGACCAAGCTGAGCGCGTGCGTGCGTGGTGCGCCGACGCGGGCGTACCGGTCGAGGTGGTGTCGGCAGGCGACTCGCGCCAGGTGGGGCCGGTGGGGTGGTCGGTCCTGTGGCCCACGCGCATCATCCGGGGTGAGGGCAGCGACTCCAACAACGCCAGCCTCACCGCCCTCGTGGTGGTCGAGGGGGTGCGACTGCTTCTGGGCGGCGACCTGGAACCGGCAAGTCAGGCCGCGGTGATGGCTGTCAACGGCGCCCTCACGGTCGACGTTGTCAAGGTGCCGCACCACGGGTCGCTCCGTCAGAACCCGAGGTTTGGGCCCTGGTCGGGAGCCCGGGCTGCGCTGGTGTCGGTGGGTGTCGACAACGGCTATGGTCACCCGGCGCCCGAGACGCTGCAGTCCTATGAGAGTCGTGGCGTGGGGGTGTGGCGCACCGATCACAGCGGCGACATTGCGGTGGTGGCGACACCGGCGGGCGTTGCGCTGCTGGGCCGATCTGGGCCCGGTGGGTGAGTCGTGCCATGCTGGCGACGATGGCCATCGAACCCCCCACCGCGACCCTCGTGATCGGCCCGGAGCAGTTCCTCGCCGAGCGAGTGGTGGCCGGCGTGGTCTCCGCGGCGCGCAAGGCCGATCCCGACACTGAGCGCCACGATCTCGACCTCGCCGGCGACGGTGCTCTGGGCCAGTTTCTCGAGGCCGTCTCGCCCACCCTGTTCGGCGGCGGAATCGTGCTGGTCGCCACCTCGATCGAGAGTGCTGAGCCCGCCGTGCTTGATGCCGTGATGCGCGCGGTCGACGAGCGCGAAGTCGGCGTGTCACTCGTGCTGCTCCACCCCGGCGGGGTACGCGGAAAGGCGGCCCTCGAGCGGCTGCGGGCGTCGGGAGTGGCCGAGGTTGCTGCCGACAAGCTCAAGGGCCGCGCGATTGACGACTTCGTGTCGGCCGAGTTTCGACGCCACCGCCGCACCACCACCGCTGGTGCCGTGGCGGCGCTGCGGGCCTCGGTCGGCGACGACCTCCGCTCCCTTGCCTCGGCGGCCTCGCAACTGAGCTCCGACGTCGACGGCGACCCCATCGGCGAGGCCGAGGTGGCCGACTACTACGACGGGGTCGCGGGGGCCAGCGGCTTCGCGGTGTCCGATTCGGTCTGGAGCGCCGACCCGATCGGCGCCCTCGTGGCGCTGCGCTGGGCGCTCAGCGCCGACCCCGGGTTCGGGCCGGCCGTCGTCGCCACGGTGGCGTCGGCTCT
>WLOZ01000217.1 GCA_009699025.1 Actinomycetota bacterium | reverse complement strand
CCTCGAAGTGTCGGGGCCGATCGCACTCGAGCTGATGGGCTCACTCACTGACACCGACGGCCATTGGATCGTTGAGATCAGGGACATGTCGCCCGACGGCTCGACTCGCATCGTGACGAAGGGCTGGCTCAAGGCCTCGTTCCGCGCCCTCAACACCGAACTATCAACACCCTTTCGACCCGAGCGTGACTACACCGATCCTGAGCCGGTGACTCCGGGCGCGATCGATCGCTATGCAATTCAAGTGCACGACACCAGCAATACGTTCCTGGCCGGGCACCGCCTCGAACTCATCGTGAAGAGCCTCGACCACTCACTCGAAGGCGAGTGGAACACGATCTTTTACCACCTACCCAGTTCCCGCGACGTGACTCACACCGTGCATCACAATGCCGAGAATCCGTCGTACCTCCTGCTGCCTGTGGTGCCGCGCGCCCTCTGACGCAACGAGTCGCTCGGTCAGCCCGCCCACTCCTGCCGAAGCCTATGCAATGACGCGACATCTGGGCCAAACCTGCGTCGTGGCGCAGGTCTCGGCGAAAGGGGGGCGGTGCTGCTCGGCGGAGACTCAACACCCGATTGCGCACCCCATTGTCGAGTTGTGGATTTCGGTGGAGCCTCCCGCCACAGTTTCGAGCATCGAGTCCGACAGTTCGTCGATGTCGTCGAGGTCGCGGAGAGCGATTCCGTGGTCAGCCGCGATGGCGTAGGCCGCCTCGAGGCTGGGGGCCTTAAGGAGCGCCTCGCGGAGGGCGGGATCGGCGCCAATGCGGGTGATAAGGGTATTGATCTCGTCGGTCGGCATCAGACTCCTTGGGGATATCGGATCGCGGACTCTCCACTTTGTCCATCCCCGGCCACTGCCACCACCGTGGTAGCACGGTAGCCCCCACCGCGATGAAGCTCACGAAGTTCCAGTGGTGCTGTGGCAACCACCCGATCAGGGCCGGACTCGACGCGGCGAAAATCACCAGACGAGGCTCGGTCAGCCCGCGAACCAGGTCATGCCCGCGGCGAACACGAAGCCACAGGCCGCGAGCACGCCGGCCCATCGACTAGCGCCACGAACAGCGATGGGGATCATCTCGTTGACCACCACCACCAGCAGGGCTCCCGCCGCTATCGACTGAATGAGGGCGATGGCGTCGGCGGGCGCATTGACGAGCAACCCATAGCCGGCCGCTCCCGCGACCGCGCCAATGAGCACGATGATGGCGAAGCGGCCGAGGATGCGGGTGAGCGTGAAGCCCCCGGCCAGCAGTGCCGCGGCCACTCCGATGGCCTCGGGGAGTCCGGCCACGAACACCGAACCCATGAGCGCAGCCGAGACACCGATGGTGCCCAGGTGCAGGGTGAGGCCGATCGACACCGACTCGGGCACGCCGTCGATGACCATGCCGACTAGCAGGTTGCGCGCCTCAGTGGGCGAGGCTCCCACGGGCATGCCGTCGTGAGACTGATCAGCCTCGGCAAGGGCGGTGGCGGCCCGCTTCGAATCGCCCTCCCTCTCAAGCCTGCGCGCGATGAGGAAGTAGCCGATGCCGCCGATTCCGATGCCGAGCGCGGTGGGGCCAGCCCCCGCCTCGTCGTAGGCAACCGACACTAGGTCGGTTCCGATGGCCGAAATCACGGCGCCGGCGCCGAAGGCCATGATGAGGCCCACCCGTGCTGGCTTGGTGAGCCCCCGAAAGCGCCACACCAGCACCGCGCCCAACAGGAGGGCTGCCTGAGCGAACCCTGCGAAGAGCGCTGCCTCGAGCATGATGCCCACCTTCTGGCTTTGGATGTCGGCTTGAGCGTAGTGCCGGAGCAGCGCGTGGTGACGGGCGAGGGCCCCGCCAGCCGAATGGTGCCGTTCCTAGCCGCGCTCCATTCCCTCTGCGTCTTGGCAGTCGGGGCACAGGTAGGGCCGAGTGGTGGAGCACACCTGCCACATCCAGTCGTAGCCGCACAGGTGGCACACCTGGCTGAAGGTGATCAGCAGCGCCATTTCCAGGTACATCTCCGCGATCAGGTCGACGTGCTCCGCGTAGTCGGCCTTGAGCAGGTCCTCCTCCTGGCAGAAACTCCATTCGATGTACTCCCGCGCCGGCATCTCCATAGACCGCACCGCCATTCCCCTTGGTGGACAGTAGAACAACGTTACTCGCGGGGTATGACACTGTGCCGGTTCGTTCGCGGGGGGGGTAAAGCCAGTGCACGTGCACGACTCATTCGAAAGTAACATACGCTTTCAGTATCGTACGTGGCAGTATGCTCACTCCATGACCTTCGTCAACAGGCGTGCCGAGCTCTCCGAGCTTGATCAGTGGTGGGGGCGACCCGGACCTGCCATGGGGGTGGTGTGGGGCCGCAGGCGCGTCGGAAAGTCGCTGTTGCTACGCCACTGGGTGACCGGAAAGCGCGCCGTTGTGCACGTTGCGCGCAACCGGCCTGTGGCTGACGAGCTTCACGCACTGAGTGCGGCGGTGCACGCGGTGGCACCGACGGGGCGTCGTGACCTTCTCAGCAGACCATTCCACGACTGGGATGACGCGTTTGAGGTGCTGGCCACCCTTGCCGAAACCGAGCCTCTCCTGCTCGTACTCGACGAGTTCCCTGAACTCCTCAAGGGCAACCCCCAACTCGAGTCGGCCCTGAGATCCATCTGGGAGCGGGTGGAGGCCACGTCCAACCTCAGGCTGATTCTCTGCGGATCTGCAGTGCGCACCATGGAGTCGATTCAGGAGGAGTCGGCACCACTGTTCAACAGGATGACTCTGCGACTGCATCTGCAGCCCTTCCGAGTCAGTGAGGTCGCCCAACTCCTGCCCCAGGCCTCGCCCCTGCAGCGTGCCGCTGCATGGGGAGTGTGTGGCGGATCGCCCTACTATCTTGCCCGATGGGATGACAGCCTCGACTTTCGTGACAACGTGCGGCAGCTGTTCTGCTCCGACAGTGCGATGCTGCTGGGTGAGGGAGAGTTCGTACTTGCCACCGAGGACATCGTCGGTGGGGGCGGCGAGAGACTGCCGGAACGAGTCATTCGCACCATCTCCGCGGGTCGCACCTCGTTCAGTGACATCGGCTCTGCGGTAGGCACCCTTCCCACCAGGGCTCTGGTCGAGTTGGAGCGAAATCGACTCATCGCGAAGGTAGCTCCGGTGACGTCACCCTCCGGGAAGCTCACCTACTACCGCATCGCCGACAACTTCCTCGCGTTCTGGCTCACACTCATCGAGCCCCACCGCCCGGCAATCGAGCAAGGTTTGGGAGAGAGCATCCTGCCTGTGATAGTCGCCTCCTTCGATGACTTCATGGGAGCTCGGTGGGAGGAGGCGGTTCGCGAGCACATCAGAATCGAAGCATCGGCCGGGCGCATTGCCCCCGAGATTGTCGCTGTTGGCGAGTTCTGGAAAACCCAGGCCGGTCCCGCCGACGACCCCTGCCAGCTCGACGTCGTGGCGCTGGTTGGCCGAAGCCGCAAGGTAGCACTTGCCGGTGAGGTGAAGTGGGTGGCGAAGCGGTCAGCTGGTGCCCTGGTGGCCACCATGCGGCGCAAGGTCGAGCAGGCTCAGCTCGACACCGTCGACGACGTTCAGTGGTTGGTGGCGGCTCGAGATGTGGTGTCGGGCGTCCCTTCGGGGGTTCTTTCGGTGACCGCGCACGAGGTTTTTGCCTAGCCCGCATGGCCCGCCCCCTCCTCTGTGACATTCGTCCCCCCAGCGCCGGGGTGTCTCGGCCGAGGTTCGGCGCGGGGTCACGTAGGGTCGGTCGAGCAACCGGGAGCTGACCAGAAGGGGGAACTCGCTGATGATCAGCTCTCCCGTTCCCGGTCTGCGCGCGTGGCAGTCAGAGGCCATCGAGAGTTACCTGTCTGAGGTGCGCGACGACTTTCTGGTGACCGCCACCCCAGGTGCCGGAAAGACCACCTTCGCGCTCGCGCTGGCGTCGGGACTCAAACGCGACAAGGCCATCGACCGCATCATTGTGGTGGTTCCCACCGACCACCTCCGCAACCAGTGGGCCGACGCCGCCGCTCGGTTTGGTCTCGTGCTCGACCCGAAACTGCCCAACTCGATCGGCCCGCTGCGCGACGGTACCCACGGCTATGTCACCACCTACGCGCAGGTAGCGTCGCACCCGCTGCTTCATCGTCGGCGCACCGAAGCCCGCCGCGCATTCGTGCTGCTCGACGAGGTGCACCACGCGGGCGACTCCCTGGCGTGGGGCGAGGCAGTGAAGGAGGCGTTCGAACCAGCGCGTCGACGCCTGTGCCTCACCGGCACGCCCTTCCGCACGCGTGCCGACGAACTCATTCCCTTCGTGCGGTACGTGCCGTCGTCGCCGGGCGAGCTCACCAGCGAGGCCGACTTCGAGTACTCCTACCGCAATGCGCTCGCCGACGGCGTTGTGCGGCCCGTGGTGTTTGCCGCCTACTCGGGCACGAGCCGCTGGATGAACTCCGCCGGCGAGCTGCTGGCCGCCAACCTTGGCGACGACTCGGGCAAGGCGGTGGAAGACGCCGCCTGGCGCACCGCGCTCGACCCCAGCGGCGCGTGGGTTCCGCACGTGATCGCGGCGGTGGCCGACCGGGTCGAGCACCAGCGCGAGTCGGGCATGCCCAACGCAGCCGGGCTGATCCTGGCCTCCGACCAAGACTCTGCGCGCGCCTACGCAAAGATCGCCAAGAGCATCACCGGTAAGCAGCCGGTGCTGATCCT
>WLOZ01000216.1 GCA_009699025.1 Actinomycetota bacterium | reverse complement strand
GAGGCCGAGGTCGACCTCGAGGCGCTGCTCGCCAGGGCCCGCCAGACCGCGTTTCTGGTGCCCGGCCTCACGCTCGTGGTACGCGACGAGCGGGGAGACGAGCCGGTCGAGGAGTCGCTGCGCTACGACGGCGGAATCGCTGAGTTTGTCAACCATCTGGCCACCGACGAGCCGGTCACGTCGCTGGTGCGACTCACCGGTATGGAGCACTTCCACGAGACGGTGCCTGTGCTCGACGCGCAGGGACACATGAGTCCGCAGGAGGTGCAGCGCGAACTGGCCGTCGATATCGCCCTGCGCTGGGGCACCGGCTACGACGACACGGTGCGCTCATTCGTCAACGTGATCGCCACCCCCAAGGGAGGCACACATGTGGTGGGCTTCGAGCGCGGCGCGGTCAAGGTGGTCAATGCCGCGCTGAGGGCGCAGAAGGTGCTCAAGTCGGGCGAGGACGCCGTCACCAAGGAGGACGTGCTCGAGGGACTCACCGGCGTCATCACCGTGCGCCTCGCCGAGCCGCAGTTCGAGGGCCAGACCAAGGAGGTGTTGGGCACCTCGGCGGCGTCGCGCATCGTGGCCCACGTGGTGGAGAAGGAGCTCGGGGCCTATCTGACCAACCCGCCTCGCGGTGAGAAGAACAGCGCGAAGGCGCTGCTCGACAAGGTGGCGAACGCCATGCGCGCGCGGGTGGCGGCCCGCACCCATCGCGACACCCAGCGGCGCAAGACCGCCCTCGAGTCGTCGGCGCTGCCGGCCAAGCTGGCCGATTGCCGCAGTGACGATGTGGGCCGAACCGAGCTATTCATCGTCGAGGGCGATAGCGCGCTCGGCACGGCCAAGTCGGCGCGCAACTCCGAGTTTCAGGCGCTGCTTCCCATTCGGGGCAAGATCCTCAATGTCCAGAAATCGTCGCTGGCCGACATGCTGAAGAACACCGAGTGTGCAGCGATCATCCAGGTCATCGGCGCGGGCTCGGGGCGCTCCTTCGAGCTTGCCGCCGCGCGCTACCAGAAGATCATCCTGATGAGTGATGCCGACGTCGACGGCGCCCATATCCGGTGTCTGCTGCTCACCCTGATTCACCGCTACATGCCTGAGTTACTGGCCGACGGGCGAGTGTTCGCCGCGGTGCCCCCGCTGCACCGCATCGACGTGGTGGCATCGGGCAAGACTCCGGCCGAGGTCGTGTACACGTATTCCGATGCTGAGATGCGCACGACCCTGGCCGAGCTCACCAGGCAGGGCAGGCGCTGGAAGGACCCCATCCAGCGCTACAAGGGCCTCGGCGAGATGGACGCCTCGCAGCTTCGTGAGACCACCATGGATCCCCGTAGCCGTCAGTTGCGGCGCATCACGGTGTCCGACGCCGACGCGGCCGGAGCGGTCTTCAACCTGCTGATGGGAAGTGACGTGGCTCCGCGCAAGGAGTTCATCGTCGAGGGTGCCGACGAACTCGACCGCTCCCGCATCGACGTCTGACGTTCCTCTAGGCGACCTGAACCGGGATCCAGCGGACCGAAGGCCGTGATCGGTGCCACACTAGGTCTGTGAGCACGCGCGCTAGGTGGATGGTGGGGCTGACAGGTGCGTCCGGGCCGCTGGGGTCGTTGGGGCTCGGGATTGCTCTAGGCCGCTGGATGCCGGCCGGTCAGGGAGGCATGGCCGATCTTGCTGCGCTGGTGATGGGCATCATGGTCGGAGGAGCGTTCCTGGCCCTCGTGGTCTTCGCCGCCGGCCTGTTGCTGGTGGTGCGCGCCGAGGTGACGCGCCCGCTGGTGGCGCTGGGCGTGATGCTGGTGGCCTGCGTCGCGAACGTGGCCGTGATGATGCTCGGGCTCGTGGTCGTGGGCCGCTCGGGCGGCCCCGCGGCAATGACCCTGCTCATTGTGGTGGGGGCCTCGGTGGCAGTTCTCGTCGTGGGCGCCCGGCTTGCCCTGCGGGCCGGAGGTCGCACGTCTCACTCCGCTGACACGACCTAGAGGCGAACCTGTGTCAGAACAGGACGTTGAATGTCCAGATGTGACACAAGTTCGCGCAGTTACTCCTCGCCGCGGGCGTGTGCCAGGAGCATCTCCCGGATGCCGCGGGGTGTCACCGGCGGCGGCAGCACCACGATGACCTCGCCGTCGATGACCTCGGCCGGGTAGGTGGCGAGCGCGGCGTCGGACCCCACGAGCCGGCCGTCGTCAGGGTTGTAGCGCCACCAGTGGGAGGGGCAGGCGATGAATCCGCGGTCGAGTCGACCACCCGACAGCGAGGCTTGCTTGTGAAGGCAGGCGTCGGCCACCGCCCGCACGGTGCCATCGACGTTCACGACACACGCGGCGTGCCCCCCTGCCTCGACGCGCGTGAGTGCGCCCGGAGGGAGGTCGGCGATCGGGCAGACGACCACTCGCTGGGGCGAGGGCTCGGTCATGGAGCGGCGGACGTTCCGAGGGGGTTGCCCGGCCGTGACACCGACACGGGAACTCCGCCGATACCCCAGTCGTCAGCGGATACCTCATAGAGCGCAACCCGCACCCGGTCGAGCGGCACAGCGACGGTACGCGCAACCGCCTCACTGACCTCGCGGATGAGCGCGTGCTTCTGCTCAACGCTGCGGCCCTCAAGCATCGTGATCTGGACCATGGGCATGGTGTCTCCTCGGGGTTGGGTTAGACGCAGGCGATCTCGACGGTGCCGAGACGGTCGAAGCGGGCCACCACCGTGTCGCCGGGCGCCACGGCGACCGCCTCGGTCATCCCCCCGCTGAGCACGATCTGGCCAGCGGCGAGGCCGCGACCCCTGGCGGCGAGCTGGCGCACCAACCACGCGACCGCTGCCGCCGGGTGGCCGTGAACGGCCGCCCCCGCCGCCGTGTGCATGAGTTCACCATTTTTCTCGAGGGTCATTCCGACCAGCCGAAGGTCGACACCGCGGGGGTCGATTGCGCTGCCCCCGAGGCTGAACGCGGCCGACGAGCAGTTGTCGGCCACCACGTCGGTGTGCGTGAACTTGTAGCCGGCGAAGCGCGAGTCGAGCACGTCGATCGAGGGGAAAACCGCCTCGGTCGCCGACAGCACATGGGCGGCCGTGACGTGGGCGCCCATGAGGTCACGCGATAGCAGGAACGCCACCTCGGGCTCGATCCGTGGCTGGATGAACTGCGAGCACACAAGTGCCTCGCCGGTGTCGATCTGCATGTCGGCCGTGAGCCATCCGTACAGCGGCGTTTCGACCTTCATCTGCCGCTGCTTGGCCTTGCTGGTGAGGCCAAGTTTGGCGCCCACGATGCCGTGCCCGCGGTTGACCCGGGCGTCGACGACGGCATCCTGCACGTCGTACGCCTCGGCGCTGGTCATATCGGGGTGCTCGTCGGTGAAGGGGCTGGTGGGCGTGGTGTGGTGTGCCGCGTTGACGAGCCGCTCGATGATGTGAAGGTGCTTGCTCATCGCTTCTCCTCGATGTGTCCGGTCCAGGCGAGGGGCCCAGACTCGTCGAGCGCCTCGAGCGCGTTCTCGCGTTCGGCGTGCTGCCGGGCGAGCTCAACGGCCACGTCGATGATCATGTCCTCCTGGCCGCCGACCACCTTGCGGCGCCCCAGCTCAATGAGAATGTCGGCCTGCGACACCCCGTACCGCTCGGCGGCTCGCTCGGCGTGCAGCAGGAACGAGCCGTACACGCCGGCGTAGCCCAGCAGTAGTCCTGCGCGGTCGATCACCTGCTGGCGCGGCATCATCGGGCGCACTATCTCCTCAGCAACGTCGAGTACCCGTAACGTGTCGACTCCCGTGGGAATTCCTGACTTATCGCACACGGCCACGAGAATCTCGGTGGGACAGTTGCCGGCACCCGCGCCGAGTCCGGCCGAGCAGCCGTCGAGGTGCAGGGCTCCCTCGCTCAGGGCTGCCATCGAGTTCGCGACCGCGAGCGAGAGGTTGTTGTGAGCGTGCAGCCCCACGGGAATGTCGAGGCCGTTCACCAGCGTGCCAATGCGGGCGCGCGCATCGTCGGTGGTCATCGCGCCCGCGCTGTCCATCGTGTAGATCACGTCGGCGCCGTAGCTTTGCATCTTCAGCGCCTGCTTGAGCAACTCCTCGGGAGTGGTGGAGTGCCCCAGCATGAGGAGGCCCACGGCCTCCATTCCGAGCTGCTTCACGAGTTTGATGTGCTGCTCCGACACGTCGGCCTCGGTGCAGTGCGTCGCAATGCGCGCCACCTGCACGCCCATCTCGGCCACCTCGCGCAGGTCGTTGATGGTGCCGATTCCGGGAATCATCAGCACCGCGATCTTGGCGTTGGTGGTTGCCTCCACGGCACGCGCCACCAGCTTCTTTTCATCGACCGCGGAGAAGCCGTAGTTGAACGACGACCCGCCGAGCCCGTCGCCGTGCGAGATCTCAATCACCGGCACGCCAGCGGAGTCGAGGCCGCGCACGATGTCGATGACCTGCTCCTCGGTGTACTGGTGCATCAGCGCGTGGGAGCCGTCGCGCAGGGTCGAGTCGGTGAGCCGGAACGCGGGCGTTCCGGGGGTGCTGATCGTGGCGGTCATGCCTGGGCCTCCTTGGAAGCGGACTCGATGCGGTGAACTGCCATGGCCTCACCCACGCGCAAAGCGGCGGCGGTCATGATGTCGAGGTTGCCGGCGTAGGGCGGGAAGTAGTCGCCGGCCCCGGTCACCTCAATGAGCACGACGATTCGGTGGGGCACCACGCCGCCGGGGGCGTTGAAGG
>WLOZ01000215.1 GCA_009699025.1 Actinomycetota bacterium | reverse complement strand
TAGCGACGACGTGCAGAACGTGTACGCCAACTTCGAGGTCAGCGACGAGGTCTACGAGCAGGTGGGCTAGTTCCGCCGGAGGGAGCGCACGTGACCGACGACAGCAGCGCAACGAAGTCCCCGGCCACCAAGCCCGCAGCGAAGAAGTCGGCAGCCCCGAAGACGGCAGCCCCGGCGGGGCCCGTGATGGCGCCTCAGCGACTGTCGGGCTGGGACTTCGCCACGTGGCGCACCGCAGCGGGAGACCCCTCCATGCGGTCGCCCATCATCGGGCTCATCCTGCTCGACCGCGCGCCCCACTGGCAGCACTTAATTGAGCGCTTCGACCGCGCCAGCCGCGTCGCGCCGGTGTTGCGCCAGAAGGTGGTGTCGGGGCCGGTCGACACCATGACACCTCGGCTGGTAATCGACCCGCACTTCGACCTCTCATTCCATCTGCGTCGTTTTCGCATCAGCCTGCCGGGCACCTGGGACCAGGTGCTCGACGAGGTACGCCGCCAGAGCATGACCGACTTCGACCTGCAGCGCCCGCTGTGGCGGGTGACCCTGCTTGAGGGCCTCGAGGGGGGTCGGGCCGCGCTGCTCGTCAAGCTGAACCACACGATTGCCGACGGACAGGGGGCCATGCTGCTCGCGGCCACCGTGGTCGACTTCGCGAAGGAGGGGGCCGACCTCGGGCCGATGCCCGAGGCCCCGGTGGCCGCCGACGTCGACCAGGCCGGACTGGTGGCCCAGGCGATGCGCGAGGCCACGTCGCGCATGAGCAGGGCTGCGCGCGATGTTGTTGACGCCGCGGTGCCGGTTCTGGGCAAGTTCCTCAGCAACCCCACTGAGGCGATCGACGACGTCACCACCCTCGTGCGGTCAGTGGGGCGCTTCGTGAACGTGCCGAGCCGTCCACTCTCAACGGCCATGACAGGCCGCAGTCTCAACTACCACTTCGTCACCTTCGATCTGCCACTCGCCGAGCTCAAGGCGGCCGGAAGGAGGCGCGGGCTGTCGCTGAACGACGCCTTCATGGGAGGCATCACCGGTGGTCTGCGCCGCTACCACGATGCGCGGGGCGAGCCGGTCGACGCCCTGCGGGTCAACATGCCGATCAGTCTGCGCCGTGAGGGCGACTCGGCCTCGAACGCGGTGACCATCGCGCGCTTCGAGGTTCCGGTGGCCGAACTCAACCTCGACGCACGCATGCGGGCAGTTCACGACATTGTGGCGCTGTGGCGAAACGAGCCTGCCCTGCACCTCGCCGATGCCCTCGCCGAGATGAGTCGATTTATCCCGTCGGACGTGCTAGCTGCCGCTGCGCGCACCAGCGACTTCACCGCCAGCAACGTCAGTGGGGTGCCGGTGCCGGTGTGGGTTGCCGGAGCCCAGGTGCTGCGCATGTACCCGATGGTGTCAACGATTGGGGCCGCGGTGAACGTCACGCTGCTGTCGTACGCCGGACTGGCCAGCATTGGCGTTTCCACCGACGATGCCGCCGTGCCTGACCGCGAACTGTTTGCTCGGTGTCTGGCCGAGGGCTTCGCCGAGGTGGTGGGACACCCGGTGGGTCCTGCTGACCCCATGGCAGCTGAGTCGCTCGGCTTCGACGGCTCCCGCCCCTAGTCCTTCGAATCCGGCGCGGCGCGTCTGCCGCGCCCCGGGGTTGAGCAGGGGTAGCATCCGAACAGGTGTTCGGATGAGCATCGTCCCAAGGGTTCTAAAAAATCCCGACGTAGTCCGGAGTCCAGGAGGTCAGCGTGCGTGTGCTCGGCGTCGACCCCGGACTCACCCGGTGTGGCATCGGAGTTGTCGAGGGCGCCCCAGGCCGTACCCTCACCCTGGTGCACGTCGAGGTGGTGCGAACGCCCGCCGACGCGCCCATCGCCGAGCGACTGCTAGCGGTGGCCGACGCCGTGCGGCTCGCCTTGGAGACTTTCCGACCCGACCAGGTGGCTGTTGAGCGCGTCTTCAGCCAGCACAACGTGCGCACGGTGATGGGAACCGCCCAGGCCGCGGGGGCCGCGCTCACCGAGGCCGCTCGCGCGGGCCTGCCGGTGGCCATGCGTACACCCAGCGAGGTTAAGGCCGCCGTCACCGGAAACGGTCGTGCAGACAAGGCCCAGGTGGCCGCCATGGTGATGCGGCTGCTGTCGCTGACGGAGACACCCAAGCCGGCCGACGCCTCAGACGCTTTGGCGCTCGCCATCACCCAGATCTGGAGGGGCGCAGCCGAGGTGCGTCTCGCTGCGGCCGTGCGCGGAGCTCAGCGATGATCGCGTCGGTGCGCGGAGTAGTGCTGTCGGCGGGGTCCGACTCGGCGGTCATCGACGTGGGCGGAGTTGGCATTCTGGTGCAGGGCACTCCCACCACCATTGCCGGGCTTCGGGTGGGTGACATCGCTCAGGTGGCCACCTCACTCGTGGTGCGCGAAGACTCGCTCACGCTGTATGGGTTCGCCGACCACGACGAGAGGTCGGTGTTCGAATCGGTACAAACCGTGAGCGGTATCGGCCCGCGCATCGCGCTGGCCATGCTGGCGGTGCTGCGTCCCGACGACATCCGCCGCGCGGTGGCGGGCAATGAACTCGCGACCCTCACTAGGGTTTCCGGAATTGGCAGCAAGGGCGCCCAGCGGCTGGTACTTGAGCTCAAGGACCGACTCGCGCCACCTACCTCGGCAGTGTCGGGGGCCTCAACGCCGGTGGGCGGTTGGAGCGACAGCGTTCACGCGGCCCTCGTCGGGCTCGGCTGGAGCGCCCGCGACGCCGCCGACGCCCTCGATCGCGTGCGTGCCGAGGTCGACGCTGGGCGGATCGAGCCCGAGGTTCCCCTGCTGCTGCGAGCCGCTCTGCGCAGCCTGGACCGCGGATGAGCGGCGTCGACGACGACCTCGTCGACGCCGAGGCCACCCTCGACGACCGTGCCATTGAGGGTGCGCTGCGCCCCCGAGACCTGGGCGAGTTCGTGGGCCAATCGCGCGTGAAGGCCCAGCTAGGACTCGTGCTCGAGGCGGCCCGACAGCGAGGAAAGGCCGCCGACCACATTCTGCTCTCAGGTCCGCCCGGCCTGGGCAAGACCACCCTGGCCATGATCGTCTCCGGAGAGCTCGGCGTGCCGCTGCGTATCACCAGTGGCCCGGCCATCCAACACGCGGGCGACCTCGCAGCCGTGCTCTCCAGCCTCGAGCCCGGGGAGGTTCTCTTTCTTGATGAGGTGCACCGCATGGCCCGCCCGGCCGAGGAGATGCTGTACCTGGCCATGGAGGACTTTCGCGTCGACGTGGTGGTGGGCAAGGGCCCGGGAGCCACGGCTATTCCGCTCGAGCTACCGCCCTTCACCGTGGTGGGCGCGACGACCCGTGCCGGACTGCTGCCAGGGCCCCTGCGCGACCGTTTTGGCTTCACCGCGCACATGGACTTCTACTCCGCCGACGAGCTCGAGCTCATCGTGGTGCGCAGCGCCGGTCTGCTCGGGGTGCCTCTCGATGCCGAGGGTGCCGCCGAAATCGCGTCGCGCAGTCGCGGCACGCCACGCATCGCCAACAGGCTGCTGCGGCGCGTGCGCGACTACGCGCAGGTGCACGGCGATGGCACGGTGGGGCTGGCCACGGCCGAGGCTGCGCTCGACCTCTTCGAGGTCGACCTGCTGGGCCTTGATCGCCTCGACCGCCTTGTGCTCGACGCCCTGGTGCGCCGCTTCGGCGGGGGGCCGGTGGGTGTGTCAACCCTCGCGGTCGCCGTGGGCGAGGAGCCCGCCACGATCGAGGAGGTGGCCGAGCCATTCCTGGTGCGAGCAGGCCTGCTCGCCCGCACCCCTCGTGGTCGGGTGGCCACCCCGGCAGCGTGGGCGCACCTGGGGCTCAGCGCTCCCTCGGCAACTCCGGGGCCCGTGCCGTCGGCGGGGCAGCAGGACGTGCTCGACCTCTGAATTCGGGACTCAGGTCGGCGGCCGAGCCGGCCGCCCCCTAGGATCATCACGGCAAGGTCACGGACGGTGGCCCAAGGGTCTGAGACGAGAAATGAGGTGCGGCATGGAGGGCATGTTTCCCCTCTTTTTTCTCGTGGCGATGGCGGGCGCGTTCTGGCTGCTAGTGCTACGTCCAGCCAAGGCACGCGCTCGTGCCCAGCAGGCACTGGTCAACTCGGTCGCTCCTGGCACCCGAGTGCTCACCTCGGCGGGCATCATCGCCACGGTGGTCGAGCGTGGCGAGGGCGAGATGCGGGTGGAGATCGCGCCCGGAGTTGTGGTGACGGTCGTCGACCAGGCGGTGGCGCGAGTACTCCCGTCCGAGGGCCCCGACATTGCTGAAGGAACTGAATCCGACGCGTCCGCGTCTTCCCCTGAGACGGGCACCAACTGAGCCAAGGACGCTGAGGCGCCCAGAGGGTCCTTCGAACCTCGACACCACCCCAATGCACTGTGAAGGGAACGCAGCGTGGCACAGCAGAAGAACCTCGCCCGCCCAGGCCGATCGCTGCTCGTGCTGGGCTTGGTCATGCTGGCGCTCGGCGCCCTTGCCCTGTGGCCAGGAGAGTCGCATGCGCCACGGCTCGGCCTCGACCTGCGAGGTGGTACCCAGGTCACGCTGACGCCGAGGGCTATCGGCGGCCAGACCATCAGCGACCAGCAGATTCAGCAGTCGGTGGAGATTATCCGACAGCGCGTGAACGGGCTCGGTGTCGCCGAGGCTGAGGTCACCACCCAGGGCTCGGGGTCCAACGCCTCCATTGTGGTGTCGGT
>WLOZ01000214.1 GCA_009699025.1 Actinomycetota bacterium | reverse complement strand
GCCTTCTGCATGTCGAGCGCAGCTTGGGCGCGGCGCAGCATCCGCCCGTCGGCCGCGCTCGTGCCCTGGCAGTCGGTTGATATCGCGCCCCTCGGGCTGACCGAGCGAGAGTGCCAGACAGCTGTGCAGTGGGTGGTCGACGGACGGGTCGAGGCCTCAGGCGGCCGAGCCGTATGTCGGGCCCTCGCCACCGCTCCCCACCCGTGGCCTGCGATTGCGCGCCTGATGTCACGGCCCGGAGCCGCGTGGCTCGTCGACCGCTGCTACGAAATCGTCGCAGCGAATCGGCAGCGCCTGCCAGGCTCGACCGACGCGTGCGCCGTGACGCCAGCCGCCCGGGGCTAGTTGATCGTGTCCTCGTCCGGAACAGTGACGCCGCGGAGGAGCAGCAATGCGAGCGCCGCACCAATAGCTGCGGCGATGATCGATGGCCACATCGCTGATCCAACGGCCGAGTCGAACACGGAAATAATCCCCTGCTGCACCTGCGGGTAGGCCTGCTGCAATTCCTCGAGTCCCGGACCGCCCGTGAGCGCGCCGAGGAAGAGTTCAAATTGTGCCTCGGTGGGCGAGATTGGGGGCTTGACGGTGGCGATCAGGCCGGTGAGATCAGAGCGCGAGGCAGCCTGGAACACCGCGGTGCACGCTGCGACGCCGAGCGACCCACCGATCATGCTCGACGCCTTGTAGATGCCCGAGGCCACACCCTCGCCGGCATCGCCGGGATTCTCGGTGGCCGCCACCGCGCACGGCGTGATTTGCAGGCCAATGCCGATTCCGATGAGCGCGAAAGGCAGTAGCAACTGCTCGTACGACCCCTGAAGGTTGGTCATGAGGTAGGCGGCGACGACCAGCAGGGCCATGCCGATAAAGGTGGGAATGCCCGGGCCGATCTTGCGGGCCCACACCGTGCCGATGGGGTTCACCAGCAGGATGGGGATGGTGGCCGGAAGCAGGAGCAACCCGGCCTCGAGCGGAGTCTTCAACTCGACCACCTGCAGGTACTGGGCCATGAAGAAAATCGCCGCGCCGAATACGAAGTTCGCGATGAAGTTGGCCAGCACGGCGCCGTCGAAGCGGCCCTTCTTGAAGATGCTGAGCACCACCACGGGAGCCGTGGCCCGCCGCTCAATCAGCACGAAGAGCACGAGCAGCACGATGGCGCCGCCGAAGATGAGAGCGAGGATGCTGGTCGAGTAGTTGTCGGCCACCGTGAGGCCGTACGAGATGAGGCCAATACCGCCCACGAGGGTGACCGTGCCGGGCACGTCGATTGACCGGCTGCCCCCCTGCTGCCGGGTCTCAGGAGTGGCCCACCAGGTGAGGATGAGAGCCACGACCCCCACCGGGATGTTGATCCAGAAGATCCAGCGCCAGTCGCCCACCTGCATCAGGATTCCGCCGACCAGTGGGCCGAGCGCCTGCGCGCCCCAGCACACCGCGATCCACGTGGCGATAGCGGTTTCGCGCTCGCGCCCGTGGAAGAGCACCACCACCATGGCTAGCGCGGTGGGAAGGATCGCCGCGGCTCCGATGCCCTCGATCACGCGCCCGACAATGAGCATCGTGGCGGTGTGCGAGGTTCCGGCGACCACCGAGCCCACAATCACGAGCAGCGTGCCAATTCCGAAGATCAGGCGGCGGCCGACGACGTCTCCGATGCGGCCGCCCACGATGATGAGCGCGCCCGCCAGGAAGTATCCGTTAACGGCCCACTGGAGGGTGTCCATCGAGGTGCCGACGAACTCCTTGCCGATGGCCGGCAGCGCGATGGAGATGTCGGTCGCCGTAAACCATACGAGGGCAGTGACCAAGCAGATGCCCAGCAGCGAGAGCCAGCGGCGGGGCGACAGGTCGGTGGTGATCTCATCGGGTGCCATTCAACGCAGGTTAGTCGACAGACAGGTGTGCCCGAAGGGTGTAGCTCAGCGCAAGTCGGTCGTGTCGATCGCTCAGTTGCCACTCGCCGTCGTTGCCCTTGGTCATGCGGCCGGGCAGGGCCTCCCAGGGCACGCTGCGGTGCTCGTCGAGCGAGTCGAGCACGAGTCCTCGGCGTAGCAGGGCGTTGATGATTTCGCCGAGCCCATGGTTCCAGGTGTGGCTCACGTTGCGGGTGAACTCAGCCTCGGTCTGCACGTAGGTTCCTCCGCCTGAGAACGTCACCGGCTCCGCCTGCTCAAAGTAGGAGTAGTCGGCCACAAGCAGGCCGTCGGCCCGTTCCTCGTCGATGGCCCACAGCATCGGATGCCCCTCGCGCAGGAAGAGCCTTCCCCCCGGCGCCAGCAGCGACCGCACCACGTCGGCCCAGCGCTCGATGTCGGGCAGCCAGCACAGGGCGCCGACTCCGGTAAACACGAGGTCGAACTCGTCGGTGCCGAGCACCTCGCGGGCGTCGTACACGTCGGCCACGACGAAGTCAGTGTCGGACTTCGCCGACTTGGCGAGTAGCCGCGCCTGCTCAACGGAGACGCCCGAGAAGTCGAGGCCGGTCATGCGCGCGCCCAAACGCGCCAGCGACACGGTGTCGGTTCCGATGTGACACTGCAGGTGAACCCCGCGCAGTCCGGTGATGTCGCCGAGCAACGGTAGATCGAAGCGAACCACGTCGCTAATGAAGGTGGGGTCGCTGACGAAGCGATGAACGGCGTAGTCGGGAGAGGTCGCGTGGGCGGGGGCGCGATCGTCCCATGACTCACGGTTGTCGCGAAAGTAGTCAGGCATGGGCACACCGTCTCACACGGTCGGCGCGAGGGCCTCGGCTAGGGCAAGCGGTGCACCGTGAACGAGGTTATGGTCCTCGACCATCCAGAGCTCGGCGATCACCGCGGCTGTGAAGGCCCACGCCCGGATGCGATCGCGCTCGAAGCTGGTGGCCTCAGCAAGAATCGCAATGCGTCGCTCGGCGGCGGCAGCTGACACAAGGAGTGCAACGTCGGGCGACTCCGCAAGCGTGAGCGCGCGCGGGTTGGCGAGCATCGGTGCGGTATCGAAGGTGGGGTCGCCCACCCAGCCATGCGGATCAATCGCGCGCCAGCGGTCGGCAGAGTCGCCGACACCATCACGCACCACATTGAAGTGGTGCAGGTCGCCGTGCAGCACCACCCCGTGGGCATCGGCAGTCAATTCAGCGAAGAGGCTGGCCGCCTTCCTCACCAGCGCGCTTGGCAGGCGAGGGTCGTCGCTCCGTTCAAACACCTCACCCAGTGACGCGAGGGGCGG
Organism: Actinomycetota bacterium; assembly: GCA_009699025.1. Next base: position 1,512 of record WLOZ01000214.1, on the reverse strand, counting down.
GAGCGCACCAGCGTCGAGCGGCAACTGCTCGCTATGGAGACTGCGCACCAGTCGCCCGATGATCGCTGTTGACGCGTCATCATCGACTCGCGCGAGTGGAAGGAGGTCGTCGCCGAGGAGTACTCGCTCGACGAGCAGCACGCCGTGCAGTGCATCATGCTCAAGCAGCCGAGCAGACGAATGGGAGAACGCCGCCAGCGCCACGGCCTCGCGTCGTCGCGCCTCGCGGTTGCCCGCCTTCACAACAACGTGGTGGTCGCCGCGCCGGGCGAACCACACCTCGTTCGTGCCACTCACGGCCAGTTCATCGAGCGTCACTTCCCACGTGCGCGCGGCCCGCTCGGCGACCTCACTCATGCCGGAGGGCGACGCAGCCACCACGTTGGCGGGCCACCACTCACCTCGATGTCGGCTTCGGGTATGAAGCCGAGACGGGCGTAGAGCGGCTTGTTCGAGGGCTTCGAGGTCTCAAGGCAGCAGTCGAGCCGGTCACGATCGGCCAGCTCAACCACCGGCGTGAGGATGGCCCGAGCCTGTCCCCGCCCCTGCCGCTCGGGTCGGGTCGCCAGTACGCCGAGGTACCAGTACGGCGTAGAGGGCCGCACCGCGTCGACCGCGCGGTCGTACTCGGCTAGGCGCAGCCAGGCAGCCTCGCCCGACACCTCGCGATAGTGGCGCCACACGTCGTCGGCGACGCCCGACGAGAACGAGTTTCCACCCGGTGGCTCCCACATCGCCACCGACGAGCAGTCGTCTACGACCCACACGTCGCCGGCATCGACCCTCAGGTCGAACAGTGCCCCGGCTAGGAGCGGGGCCACTAGGTCGTAGTCAGGGGCATGCATGAACTCCCACGCGGGATCGTCACGGAAGGCCTCGACCACCGTGGCCACCACCGCCGCGCGGTCGAATTGACGTGCCTGCCTCACCGCGAACATGCCTCAACGCTAGCGAGAATGCGTCACGATGGGCGCATGGAGGTGAGCACGGCTCTGGTGCGAGACACGCTGCGCGGGTTTGGCGTGCCTCCCGACGACATGCGTGCTGCCGTCGACGACCGTGACTCAGTGGCGGCGCTCGTGCGCCAATGCGACGGCCCTCGGAGGAAGCAGGTCGGCGCCGCGCTCATGGAGCTGCTGAGCGACCCGGATCCAGTTGTCCGCACGGGTGCCACCCTGTGCCTCGACCAGGTGGTCGATCACCTCAGCGCCACCGCGCTGGTCGAGGCCATCAATTCCGCAGGGCAGCTGCTGGCCGTAGCGCCGACTGGCTTCGCGTCGTCGGGCCCGTCGACTCTCGCCGACGAGGTGTACCGGGTTGTCGCACGATGCGTGCGACGTGGCGACGCCACGGCGATCGAGGCGCTCGGTCAGCGACTCGCCGTGTCGGACTCACCCCTCGAGCACATGACCCTGCTGGTCGAGCTGGCCCGCTCGGTTCCGGAGGTCGTCGTTCGCCACGCCCACGAGTGGGCCGACACCAGCGACACGGGCGCGCTGCTGACGCTGGCCG
>WLOZ01000213.1 GCA_009699025.1 Actinomycetota bacterium | reverse complement strand
CTAGCAGTGACGGAGGAAGGTTGTCGATGACGAACCAGCCGAGGTCCTCGAGGGCCCGTGCCGCAGTGGAGCGGCCAGCACCGGACATACCCGTGACGAGCACGACCTCAGGAGTGTTGGGCGGTGTCTGGATCATGGCTCACCATCATTGTCGAGAATCTCGCCGGTAGTGACATTGACGCCCGAAGTGGGAGCCGACGTCGTGAGCACGCTCACGATCGCCGCAGCGGTGCGCGGACCAATTCCCGGAACCTCGGCGATCTCGTCGAAGGAGGCCGCGCGCATGGCCTTGAGGGAGCCGAACCTGCGCATGAGCGCCTTGCGACGCACGTCCCCGAGGCCGGGCACGTCGTCGAGAAGGCTGTCGACCAGCCGCTTTCCCCGCTTCTGGCGCTGGTAGGCCAGGGCGAACCGGTGGGCCTCGTCACGCACGCGCTGCAGTAGGTACAGCCCCTCACTCGACCGGGGCATGATGACCGGGTCTGGGTTCGCGGGTAGCCACACCTCCTCGAGTCTCTTGGCAAGACCTGCCACTGCAACGTCGTCAATGCCGAGTTCGTCGAGAGCCCGTTTCGCCGCAGCCACCTGGGGCGATCCACCGTCGACCAGCAGTAGTTGTGGAGGGTAAGCAAAGCTGCGTCTCGCACCGGGGACCTCAATGGCTGCCTCGGGGTCGGTGGACTCAACCTGCTCATCGAGATACCGACGGAAGCGCCGCGTGACGACTTCGTGCACGGCACGCGTGTCGTCGGCACCCTCAAATCCCTTGATCGAGAACCTCTTGTAGTGGCTGGTGCGCGGCAGACCGTCTTCGAATACCACGAGCGAGCCCACAACATCGGTGCCCTGAAGGTGCGAGATGTCGAGGCATTCGATGCGCAGCGGCGCCTCAAGCAGCCCCAGCGACTGCTGCACCTCTTCGAGGGCCTGGGCACGGCTCGTGAGGTCGCCGGCGCGCTTGAGTTTGTGCATGCTGAGCAGTTGCGCGGCGTTCGAGGCGGTGGTGTCGGCAAGCACCCGCTTGTCGCCGCGCATGGCGACACGCAGGCTGACCGCCGACCCGCGTCGAGCAGACAGCCAGGCCTGCGCGGTGGAGGGGTCAGGTGGCAGCACTGGAACCAGCACTTCGCGCGGAACCGAGTCGGGCTCCTCGCCGCCATACAGTTGCAGCAGCAGGCTTTCGACGAGCGCCGCGTCGTCGGCGTCGTCGACCCGGTCGACCACGAACCCGTGCTCTCCCCTCACCCGTCCGCCGCGTACATGGAACACCTGCACCGCCGCCTCCAGGGGGTCGACCGCCATGCCAATCACGTCGGCGTCGGCGTCGTCGCGCAGCACCATGGTGTTGCGCTCGAGGGCGCGGTTGAGCGCGCCCACATCGTCGCGGCGTCGCGCGGCTCGCTCGTAGTCCTCTGCCGCGGCCGCCTCGCGCATCTCGAGCTCGAGCCGCGCCACCAGAGGTGCCCCGCGCCCGTCGAGAAAGGCGATGAAGTCCATTACCAGCGCGCGGTGTTCATCGGCCGACACCCGGCCGACACAGGGGGCAGAGCACTTGTCGATATAGCCCAGCAGACACGGACGGCCCACCTGACCAGCCCTGCGGAAAACTCCGGCCGAGCAGGTACGCACCGGAAACACGCGAAGAAGCAGGTCGACGGTTTCGCGAATCGCCCAGGCATGGGCGAATGGTCCGAAGTAGCGAACTCCCTGCCGTTTCGCGCCCCGCATCACAGTGACCCGGGGGAACTCATCACTGAGGGTCACCGCGAGGTAGGGGTAGGTCTTGTCGTCGCGGAACCTCACGTTGAAGCGTGGCTCGTACTGCTTGATCCACGTGTATTCGAGTTGCAGCGCCTCGACCTCGTTCACCACGGTGGTCCACTCGACCCCGGTGGCCGTGGTGATCATTGAGAGGGTGCGCGGGTGCAGCGATGCCGGTGCCGCGAAGTACGAGTTGAGGCGCGAACGCAGGCTCTTCGCCTTCCCGACGTAGATCACCCGCCCATGGCCGTCGTGAAAGCGATAGACGCCCGGCAACTCGGGGATGTCGCCGGTCGCGGGGCGCCAACTCAGTCGACTGGGCACGCCAACACCCTAGGCGTGATCTGTGGCTCAGATGAAGGTGACGTCAAGGTCGGCCACATCTGTGGTGCGATCCGACATCGTGTGGTGTCGGATGCCACCACAGAACGCGAGGTCTCGCCCGAAGTGCCGCTCGCTTACGCGAAGGTGATGTCGGTGCCGGTCACCGTGATGGGAGCCGGGGTGAGGCCGGTGGTCGCTGGGCCCTTCACTACCTCGCCCGTCGCGATCGCGAACTTACTGCTGTGGCATGGGCAGTCGATGGTGCCGTCGGCAATCTGGTTGCAGTTGCACCCCTGATGAGGACAAACCGCGCTGAAGCAGGCAAAGGTGCCGGCTGCGGGCTGCGTCACGGCGAACTTTTGGCCGTCCTTCTCGACGATGATGCCCCCGCCCACGGGCACCTCAGTCGTCTGAGTGAGCACCGAACTCGGGCCCATGCCTGCACCTTCTGAGGTCGGCGCCGAGGCTGCCGACGAGCCCGCGGTCGAGGCCGGTGTCGAGGTCGAGGCGGTAGTGCTCGATGTGCCACCGCAGGCGGCGACCGCGGTTGCTCCAGCGAGAACGACGGCACCGGTCATGAGTTGACGACGATCAATGGAATCCATGTACCGAGCCTAAGCGCTGAACGCCTACTTCGCCGCTCCACGCCTACTGCGTCGCGCCGGTGCAGCGGCTGCAGCGGGTGCGACCCCAAGCAGAGGCCGTAAGTACTGGCCCGTGTGGCTAGCCTCAACCTGCGACACCTCCTCTGGCGTGCCGGTGGCCACGATGTTGCCGCCACGAGAGCCGCCCTCGGGGCCGAGATCAATGACCCAGTCGGCCGACTTGATCACGTCGAGGTTGTGCTCGATGACCACCACCGAGTTGCCCTTATCGACCAGAGACTGCAGCACGCCTAGTAGCTTGCGGATGTCCTCGAAGTGCAGACCGGTGGTGGGCTCATCGAGCACGTAGATGGTGCGTCCCGTCGAACGCTTCTGCAGCTCGGAACTCAACTTCACCCGCTGCGCCTCGCCGCCCGACAGAGTGGGTGCCGGCTGTCCGAGTCGTACGTAGCCAAGTCCCACTTCAACCAGTGTGCGCAGGTGCCTCGCGATAGGGGGCACAGCCTCGAAAAAGTCGAGGGCCTCCTCGATGGGCATGTCGAGCACCTCGGCGATGGTCTTGCCCTTGAAGTGCACCTCAAGCGTCTCGCGGTTGTAGCGGGCCCCGTGACACACCTCGCACGGCACGTACACGTCAGGCAGGAAGTTCATCTCGATCTTGATCGTGCCATCGCCTGAGCACGACTCGCAGCGACCACCCTTGACGTTAAAGGAGAACCGCCCCTGGAGGTAGCCGCGCATCTTCGCCTCGGGGGTTTCGGCGAACAGCTTGCGTACGTGGTCAAAGACTCCGGTGTAGGTGGCGGCGTTCGACCTCGGCGTGCGACCGATGGGGCTCTGGTCGACGTGCACCACCTTGTCGAGTTGGTCGAGTCCGGTGACGCGGGTATGACGGCCAGGCACGATGCGGGCTCCGTTAAGCTCGCGGGCCAGCACCGAATAGAGCACGTCATTAATGAGCGTGGACTTGCCTGAGCCCGACACTCCCGTGACGGCGACTAGGTTTCCGAGCGGGATCTGCGCCGACACCTCGCGCAGGTTGTGCTCGCGAGCGCCCTCAATACCAATCCAGCGATCCGAAGTCCGTCGCACGGTGGGCACTTCGATCGAGCGACGACCCGAGAGGTACTGGCCGGTGATGGACTCCTCGTTGGCGAGGAGTTCGGCGACCGTGCCACTCGACACGATGTGACCGCCGTGCTCACCCGCGCCCGGGCCAATGTCGACCACCCAGTCGGCGGTCATGATCGTCTCCTCGTCGTGCTCGACCACGATGAGCGTGTTGCCGAGGTCGCGCAGCCGCACCAGGGTTTCGATCAGCCGCCGGTTATCGCGCTGGTGCAGGCCAATGCTCGGTTCGTCCAGCACGTAGAGCACGCCCACCAGGCCGGAGCCGATCTGGGTGGCGAGCCTGATTCGCTGGGCCTCGCCACCGGCAAGGGTGGCGGCCGGGCGCGACAGGCTGAGGTAGTCGAGCCCCACGTCGATGAGGAATCGAAGCCGCTCGTTGACCTCCTTGAGCACGCGCTCGGCAATCTGCTTGTCGCGGGCGCTCAGTGTGATCGAGCCCAGCAGTTCGGCACACTCGTTGATCGGAAGCTCGGCGATGTCGGCGATACTTCGGTCGCCGATGGTGACCGCGAGGCTCAGCGGCTTCAGTCGCGAGCCCCGGCAGGCCGGACACGGCACCTCGCGCATGTAGCCAGCGAAGCGCTCGCGCGCGGTATCGGTGTCGGCCTCGGTGTGGCGGCGCTCGATAAAGGGCACCACCCCCTCGAAACCGGTGTGATATGAGCGTTGGCGACCGTAGCGGTTCTTGTACTTCACGTGCACGGTGTGGTCGCGGCCGTGCAGGATCGCAGTGTGCGTTTCGGCTGACAGGTTCTTCCACGGGGTGTCGAGGTCGAAGTCCATCTCCTCGCCGAGCGCGGCGAGGAGCCGCTCGAAGTAGTCGCTCACGTGCCCACTCGACCACGGTGCCACGGCGCCCTCGGCCAGCGTGAGCTCGACGTCAGGCACCAGCAGTTCGGGGTCGACCTCCATGCG
>WLOZ01000212.1 GCA_009699025.1 Actinomycetota bacterium | reverse complement strand
GGCGGGCTTCATCGTGGCCCGAAGCGGATCGCTGCCCACCGTAGGGGCGATGGTCGACTTCGGCGGGCGGCGGCTCAGTGTGCTCGAACTCGACGGACGACGTATCAGCCGGGTGAGGGTGGAACCGATCGATTCTGTTGACCCTGACCCCGACGCGCCGGACATCGCCGCCCTGCCACAATGAGCCCATTATGAGCGATGCCGCCAAGCCCCGTGTGTTTTCCGGAATCCAGCCCACGAGCGACTCCTTTCATATCGGAAACTTCCTCGGTGCCCTCAGCAACTGGGTCAGCCTGCAGGACACCCACGACTGCGTCTACTGCGTGGTAGACCTGCATGCCATCACGGTCGAGTACGACCCGGCCGTGCTGCGCCACCGCACTCGCGTCTCATACGCCCAACTGATGGCTCTCGGGGTTGATGTCGGGCGGTCGACCCTGTTCGTGCAGAGCCAGGTGCCGGCGCACGCTGAGCTCGCCTGGGCCCTCGCCTGCATCACCGGTATGGGTGAGGCCGGGCGCATGACCCAGTTCAAGGACAAGTCACAGAAGGAGGGCTCTGACCGGGCCACCGTGGGACTGTTCACCTACCCCATCCTTCAGGCCGCCGACATCCTGCTATACCAGGCAGCGGCCGTGCCCGTGGGTGAGGACCAGCGCCAGCACCTCGAGCTCAGCCGCGACCTCGCCGGCCGCTTCAACGCGCGTTTTGGCCAGACCTTCACCGTTCCGTCGGCGCTCATTGTCAAGGACACCGCCAAGATCGTCGACCTGCAAGACCCCACCTCGAAGATGAGCAAGTCGTTGCCAGCTGGCTGTCTGTCTCTGCTCGATACGCCTGCTGAGATTACGAAGAAGGTCAAGCGGGCGGTCACCGACTCCGACGGCGAGGTGCGGTTCGACGCCGCGGCCAAGCCGGGTCTGGCCAACCTACTAGCCATCGAGGCGGCGCTTTCGGGGCGCACTCCCCAGGCTGTGGCCGAGTCGTTCTCGGGTGGTGGCTACGGACCAATCAAGGCGGCGGTGGCCGAGTCGGTGGTGGCCTTCGTTGAGCCGGTTCAGGCGCGGGTGTCGGAGTTGCTTTCCGACGTCGCCGAGCTCGACCGGATCATTGCTGCGGGGGGAATGCGTGCGGCGGCCATGGCTGCGCCCACCCTGGCTTCGGTGTACGAGCGCGTCGGGTTTGTGCGTGCCAGCGGCTGACCCCGCAGCCCCGATGCTGCTCGGGTCGCGCGTGGTGGGGGTCGCCATCGAGGTGCCCGAGCCGTGGAACGCCCAGCTGACCGAGGCGCGAGCGCGCTTCGACGATCCGGTGGCCCCTCGGGTGTCACCGCACATCACCGTGCTGGCGCCCACGGTGGTGCCGCGTGTGAACCTCGACCGCGTGCTGGCACACCTCGACCAGGCGGCGGCCGAGTGTTCACCGTTCGAGGTCAGACTGCGGGGCACCGCCACCTTCAGGCCCGTGTCACCGGTGGTGTTCGTGGCCGTTGTCGAGGGCATCAGCGGTTGTGAGCAGGTCGAGCGCGCCGTGCGATCGGGAGTGCTGCTGCGGCGTCGCCCTTTTCCGTACCACCCGCACGTGACCGTCGCGCATGACGTGTCGGATGACATCCTCAACGCCGCCTACGACGATCTCGACGGCTTCAGCGCGCGATTCCGGGCCGACTCATTCACCCTCTCCGAGCAGGGTGTCGACGGATCGTGGTCGGTGATCGCGAACTATGAGTTGACGGGGGCGGCGCTCACGGTCGCTCGGAGCCGGCGGGACTAACGCCGTAGGCCTCGTTTCGCGGCGGGGTCGCACTCCGCTCTCACGGGCCTCGGCTCGGCGGCGCGCGCGCTCGGTCGCGGCGCGACGCTGACGCCGCACTGCACGAAGCCGCAGGGCACCCACAGCGCCGGCTAGAAGCACCAGCAGGCCAACAAGCGTGTTCCACGGTGAGGTGGTGTCACTGTCGACGACAACGGCCTGGGGAGATGTTGCGGGCGCAGTGGAGGTGGGGGTGGGGGTCGCCAGTGCAAGCTCGCTGGCCAGTGCTACCTCGTTGGTCGTGGAGGCGGGCACGGCGCTGAGCTTGTCGTTGGTCAGCGGTTTCACCAACCGGCCGATGGGGGTGAGCTCGTCGGCGTGATCAAACCCCCAGTTCAAGAGGGCAATGGAGGCGTTCTCAGTCGTGTCTTCGATGCGAAACATGGTGGCGATGAGCGTGCGGTCGCCACGCTTGGCGGCCACCCAAAAGGTGCGCTTCGCCTCAGTGGTAAAGCCTGTCTTGCCCGCGATAACGCCGGGATAGCCGTGGTTGAGCAGGCGGTTTTCTCCGTAGATGGTGTGTGTCCGCCGCTTGCCGTCGACCGGCTCGACGTCGGGAAACTTGTACATGGTGGTCTGGGACACCGCGATGAACTCAGGGATGTGGATCGCCGCCCGGGCGATGAGGGCCATGTCGTAGGCGGAGGTCCACTGTCCGTCATGGTCGAGCCCGCTGGGCGACTTGGCCACCGTGTCGAAGGCCTGCAGCCGGATGGCTCGGGCATTCATCTGCGCCACTGTCGCGTCGATGCCGCCGTTGGCGTTGGCCAGGGCGATCGCAGCATCGTTGGCCGACGGCAGGAGCAGCGCGTGCCACAGTTGATCGATCGTGTACTTTTCCCCGGGCGCGAGCCCCACCGCGGCGCCGTCGGTGGTGGAGTCGGCCTTGGTGGCGGTGTAGGTGTCGGTGGGCTTGAGCCGCCCCATGAGAGTGATGGCAGTGAGGGTCTTCAGCGTGGATGCTGGCCGATAGCGGTCGTGCGGTGCCTTGGCGGCCAGCACCTCGCATGTGTCGGCATCAACCAGCACCCAGGAGGCAGCAGTCATGTCGGGGCCGTTGAAACTGGCTCCCTGAGGCTCGAACTCAACGGAGGTGCCCGTGAGTCGGGCTCCCCCGATGGGGGGCTGTCCACTGCGTGCGGGTGGCCCCGGAAGCGACTCGGCAGCGGCCGACGGGGTGGCGAGGCCGACCATGAGAAGCGCCCCCACGAGGGGGACGCTGGCTCGGACCACGAGTGCGTTCAGGGACATTGACACCATGGTACTTTCCGCCCCTGGCGACCTCGCGCAGGAACACGTGAAGGTCGTCGGGCGGGTCGTGTGAGGGTCGGCGCGCCAGCGACCACGCGCCGCCCTACAGGCCAGGACGGCGACGAATCTTGCTGCCGAGCCAGCGGACCGGGTCGTACTTGACGTCGGCGACGCGCTCCTTGAGGGGAATGAGTGCGTTGTCGGTGATCTTGATGTGCTCGGGGCACACCTCGGTGCAGCACTTGGTGATATTGCAGTAGCCGAGACCGAGGTCGTCCTGGGCCATTTCCTTGCGGTCGACCGTGTCGAGGGGGTGCATGTCGAGCTCGGCAACCCGCATGAGGTAGCGCGGACCGGCGAAGTTGGTCTTGTTCTCCTCGTGGTCACGAATCGCGTGGCAGGTGTTTTGGCACAGGAAGCACTCAATGCACTTGCGGAACTCCTGGCTGCGCGAGACATCGAGCTGGGTCATGCGGTAGTCGCCGGGCTCGAGGCCCTCGGGCGGCGTGAACGACGGCACCTCGCGCGCCTTCTGGTAGTTGAACGACACGTCGGTGACGAGGTCGCGAATCACCGGGAACGCGCGCAGCGGAGTGACCGTGATGGTCTGGCCGGGCTCGAAGGTGTTCATGCGCGTGAGGCACATGAGGCGCGGGCGACCGTTGATCTCGGCGCTGCACGAGCCGCACTTGCCGGCCTTACAGTTCCAGCGAACGGCGAGGTCGCCGGCCTGGGTGGCCTGCAGGCGATGGACGACGTCGAGCACGACCTCGCCCTCGTTGACCTCGACCTCGTAGTCGACGAGGTCGCCGCCGGTGACGTCGCCGCGCCACACCTTCATGTTCACTGTGCCCTCGGACTTGGCGGTTTCGGGAGTGTTGATGAGGTCGGTCATCGCTGGGCGCCTTCCGGGAGGTGGCTGAGTTCGTCGGCGGTGAGGTACTTCTTGAGCTCGCTGACGTCGAACAGTGAGAGCAGGTCGTCGGGCATCGACGGCAGATCCTGGCGGACCACCTCGACGAGGCCGTCGGCGAGCTGGCAGATGAGGTTGGACTGGCGCCACTCCGACGACATGCCGGGGTAGTCGTCGCGCGTGTGGCCGCCTCGTGACTCCTGGCGCATCAGGGCCGCGCCCGCGATGCACTCGCTGACCACGATCATGTTCTGCAGGTCCATGGCCAGATGCCAGCCCGGGTTGTACTCGCGGGCTCCGACCACGGTGACCCGGCTGACCCGCTCGCGCAGTTCGGCCAGGCGCACAAGAGCGTCTTGCAGCTCGGACTCGGTGCGGATGATGCCGACGAGGTCGTTCATTACCTGCTGCAGGTCTTTTTGGATGGTGAAGGCGTTCTCGCCACCCTGACGCTCGAAGGGCTCGAGCGCAGCCACGGCCGCGGCCTCGATGGCAGCGTCGGAGAGTGTTGCCACGCCGACTCCGGTGTCGGAGGCGATCGCCTTGGCGTAGAGCGCTGCGCCAAGGCCCGCGCGGCGGCCGAAGACGAGCAGGTCAGACAGCGAGTTGCCGCCGAGCCTGTTCGACCCGTGCATGCCACCCGCGGCCTCGCCTGCTGCGAAGAGTCCGGGAACCCGGGCCGCCGCGCCGGTGTCGGGCTCGACCTCGACACCGCCCATGACGTAGTGGCACGTGGGGCCGACCTCCATCGCCTCGAGGGTGATGTCGACGTCGG
>WLOZ01000211.1 GCA_009699025.1 Actinomycetota bacterium | reverse complement strand
ATCGAGCTTCGGTTCGGGCTGCATGGTGTACCTCGCAGTCGGTAGTTGCGTCGGTGGGGCTCCCGGTGACTTCTCCAGCAGTGCCGCGGAGCCCGTTGCGGCCAATGACGTCAGGCGATGGTCCGACGATGCTATACCGCCGCCGCTTCCTCACCGTTCTGTGGTGCGAACCGACTTGAACTGTGGTGCGAACCGACATCGTGCGGTGCTGGTTCGCACCGTAGAACGCGAGCCGTCGGGGTAACGGATCCGCCGAGTCAGGCGCCAGTGATCCGCTCCTCGGTGCGTGAGTACGGCACACCGTCGCGCAGCACCGACACCGCGCGCCCGTTAACCACCGGCCCTCGCACGAGCCGCTCGGGAAGCCACTCGTCGGCGCCGATCCGCCACGCGCCCTCGCTCACCGACACCAGTGGCTCCTCCGACTCGGGCGCCTCAACACCGCCGGGTGCCGCCAGGAACAGTGCGCCCTCTCGCTCAACCACTCGCAGCCACGGGTACCACGCCGTGTGGCTGCGATAGGTGCCGACCACGTCGCTGTGCACGCGAGGAACGGTCTGGCCAGCGGTGGCTCGGAAGCGGTGGGGCCCGTGGGTCCAGCCGTCGTCGACCGCGTCCCAGTGGAAGGTGCGGAGCCCGGGCACGTCGCACACGAAACGCCCCGACCACACCCGCGTCAGCGTGCCGTCACCACAACTCGAGCGCAGCGTGAGGGTGGTGGCCGAGGCGCGTGACACGTCGATGGTGGGTTCGGGATCCGCGTCGCTGATGAAGGTGCCGAGCCAGCCCTCCGCGAACTCGGGCAGCGCCACGGCGTCGGACGGCGCTGGCAGCGCAGCGTCGGGGTCGAGGAGCAGCGCGTGCGCGGCCCGCGCGATCACCTGGCCGAGTGGGAAGTTTCCGTTGGCATTGGTGAAGCCCACTGCCGCCACGCCCGCCGTGCGATCGACGAGCAGAAATGTCTGGAAGCCGATCATCCCGCCGCCGTGCGTGACGCAGTGGTGGCCGCCGATCTCCTCGACGTTCACGCCCAGTCCGTACCGCGACATCGTCACGTCAGCAAGCCCCCGCAGTGCGACGATCGTTTCGCCCTCGGGGGCCGCGGGCGAGGTGATCGAACTCATCGACTCGGGCGACAGCAACCGAACACCATCGACCGACCCGTCGCCGAGCAGCAGCCGCGCGAACGCCGCGAGCTCGCGTGCCGACGACAGCACACATCCGTCGGTGGCGGTGGTCGGAAGCCACACCGCGCGTTCAATCGGCTCGCCCGGCCTCCACGGCACACTGCGGTTCACCGGCCACGTTCCCTCGGCCATCAGCATCGCGTCGAAGTCGGGAGTGCAGCCGCGCGAACGGACCATGCCCAGAGGCGTGAGCACGCGCTCAGAGACCACCTCGTCGAAGGAGCGGCCGGTCACCGCCTCGACCGCGAGTCCGAGCAGCATGTAGCCGACGTTGGAGTAGTGGAAATGTGGCGCTGGGTCGGCGCTGCGTTCAAGGTCGCGCAGCCACCACAGTTGAAGCCCCTCGTCGGGCACGCCGTCACCGCCGAGGATAAGCCCCGTGGTGTGCGCGAGTAAGTCACGCACGCGTGTGGGTCGACCCCCGGCACCGAGGTCGGCCCACGGCAGCAACGTGGTGATGTCGTCGTCGAGCGAGAGCAGCCCCTCGTCGACACATTGGTGCACCACCACCGACACGAACGACTTGGTGATCGACCCCACCTGGAACAGCCGGTCGGGTGACGCGTCGGCTTCCCCGAAGCCCCACGCCTCCACGCTGCCGTCGGCGTGCAGCAGCGCCACGGCTCCCTGGCGCGCGGGCCAGTGCGGAAGCAGCGCGTTGATGAACACGTCGAGACGGTCCGCGAGCCCTTCTCGGTCAGCGGTCATTTCTCTCCTCAATGCTCAGGCGATCTGGTGGCAGGCCGCGCTGCGCGCGGTACCGGGCACGGGCAGCAACACAGGGTCTTCGGTGCGACAGCGCTCGGGCTCGCCCAGCGCACGGTACAGCGGACAGCGCGGCTGAAACCGGCACCCGGCCGGAATGCCGATGGGGCTAGGCGTCTCGCCGGTCAGCACAATGCGCTCGCGCCGGTCACGCGCGTCGGGCACCGGAATCACCGATACGAGCGCCTGTGTGTACGGATGGGCGGGTGCGGCGATTAACTCAGCCGACGGACCCTCCTCCACGATGCGCCCGAGGTACATCACTGCGATCCGGTCAGCGAACATCCACGCCAGCGACAGGTCGTGCGTGATGAACAGGTAGCCGGCCCCGAGCTGGTCACGCATGTGCGCCATCAGGCCCAGGATGCCCGCGCGCAGCGACACGTCGAGCATCGACACCGGCTCGTCGGCCACCACGAGGGCCGGCTCGAGAATCATGGCGGCGGCGATCGCCACCCGCTGGCGCTGGCCGCCCGACAGCTGATGGGTGAAGCGCGCGCCGATGCGGCCGGCAGGGCTCAGGCCCGAGCGCTCGAGCGCCTGCAGCGCCATCGCCTCGCGCTCGGCGCGGTCGGCCCCCATTGCATGAACAACCAGTGGCTCCATCACCGTGTCGAGCACGGTGCGCCGAGGGTCGAGCGACTCGAAGGGGTCCTGGAAGATCATCTGAAAGCGTGGGCGAAGTGAGCGCAGAGCACGCCCCGACAGCGGCACGAGGTCGCGCCCCTCGAAGAGAATGCGGCCGCCGGTGGGTTCGATGAGGCGCATCACCGCGTTGGCGGTGGAGGTCTTGCCACTTCCCGACTCGCCCACCAGCGCCAGGGTCTCGCCACGGTTGACGTGCAGGCTCACGCCGTCGACGGCCCGGGCAACAGTGCGTCCCTCTGGCGTACGTACGGGGTACTGCACCTCGAGGTCCTCAACCACGAGCAGGCGCGTGGTGTCGGTCATGGCGTGCCACCGTCGTCGAGTAGGTGGCACGCGGCCACGTGGCCGGTGCCGCAACTCTGCAGCGTTGGATCGTCTGACGAGCAGCGCGCGAGGGCCACGTCGCATCGCTGGTGAAACCGACAGCCGGTGGGGGGATGTGCGAGGTCGGGCGGCTGGCCCGGAATGCCCTCAATGAGAACACGCTCGCCGGTGATGTCGGGATACGAGCGGAGCAGACGTCGCGTGTAGGGGTGCGCGGCACCCGCCCCGGCACTGCTGGCCGAAAGCACGTCGCGGGCTGCGCCGCTCTCCACGATGCGCCCCGCGTACATCACAGCAACGCGGTCACACACGTCAGCCAGCACCGAGAGGTCGTGCGAGATGAGCAGCATCGACAGGTTCAGGCTGTCGCACAGCTCGCGCAGGAGGTCGAGAATCTGCGCCTGCGTCATGACGTCGAGCGCGGTGATGGGCTCATCGGCGATGACGAGCTCGGGCTGACACGCCAGGGCCATTGCGATCATCACGCGCTGACGCATACCACCGCTGAATTGATGCGGAAAGTCGCCGGCGCGCTGCGCCGGAATGCCCACCGCCTCAAGCAGCGCGGCCGCGCGATCGGTGGCCTCACGCTGGCCGGTGTCTGGCTCGTGTGCACGAATCGGCTCGCTGATCTGCCATCCGACTGTCTTCACGGGGTTGAGGGCGTTCAGGGCGCCCTGAAACACCACGGACACCCGCTTCCACCTCACTGCGCGCAGCTGCTCTTCGTCGAGGCCAGCGAGCTCGAGCCCGTCGAGCTGCACCGACCCACGGCTGATGCTGGCGCCGCGTGGCAGCAGCGCGGGAATGGCCATCGCCAGCGTCGTCTTACCGCAGCCTGACTCGCCGGCCAGCCCCACGAATTCGCCGCGCGCGATGCTGAGATCGACTCCGTCGACAGCGGTGACGTTGCCGTGGGCGCCGCGGTAGGTCACGGTGAGGTCGCGTATTTCCAACAGGGTCATGCGTCATCACGTCCCCTGAGTCGCGGGTTGGTGATGCGCTCGAGGGCCTGACCGACGAGCGTGAAGCCCAGCACCACCAGCAGAATTCCGAGGCCAGGCGGCAGGAAGTACCACCAGGCTTGGCGCCCAATAGCTCCGGAGGCGAACGCGAAGTGCAGCATCGAGCCCCACGAAATGCGGTTGGGGTCGCCGAGGCCAATGAAGCTCAGCGTGGCCTCGGCGAGGATGCAGCCCGCGACCACCAGCACGGTGTTGGCCACGATGAGTGGCAGCAGGTGAGGTGTGATGTTGGTGCGAATGATGCGCCAGTTGGAGGCACCAAGAGAGCGGGCTCGCGGGATGAACTGCCGCTCGCGGAGTGAGAGCGTTTGAGACCGCACGATGCGTGCGGTGCGTGCCCAACTGAGCACTCCAATGACGATGATGATGATGCCTAGGTTCTGCCCGAAGATTGCGCCGAGGGCGATCATCAGCGGCAGCGCCGGTACCACGAGAAAGAAGTCGGTGAATCCCATGAGCGAGGTATCGGCGGGCCCACGGAAGTAGCCCGACACGATTCCAATGCCCGCGCCGATCACGGTTGAGATCGCGGTGGCCATGATGCCAACGAACAGCGAAATGCGCGCGCCGGTAATGAATTGGCTCAGCACGTCGCGGCCAAGCTCGTCGGTGCCGAGCCAGTGCTCGCGCGAAGGCGGCTGGAGAATCGATGCCGCGCTCGAACCCACCTCGGCCGGGTCGAACGGAAACAGTATCGGCCCCACCACAGCGACCACGAAGATCACGGCGAGCAGGATGAGCCCTGCTCGTCCCATGCTCACAGACCACACCTGACCAACGAGCGACTTCTTCGGCGCAGCCGACTCCTGGCCGGGAACACTCGTGTCGGCGCTCATGCTGCCGCCCGCACCCGGGGGTCGACCAGCCGGTAT
>WLOZ01000210.1 GCA_009699025.1 Actinomycetota bacterium | reverse complement strand
GGCGGAGTCGGTGAACTGGGCGATATCGGCCTGAGTCTCGGGGCCGTGTGCAGCAAGCGCTGCGCCCATGGTCTCAGCATCGTCGAAGAAGAGGTCGGCGATCAGGTAGTAGTCGGGGGGGCCGCCCGAGCCGCTCGCGGTGCCGCGCAGCACGGTGGTCTGTCGCAGTCCCATCGGCTCGAGCAGGCGTTGCACCAGCGGAACGTGGCTCGTGAGGTAGTAGTTCATATCGAAGAAGGTTGAACCGCTGATCGGATAGAACACTGAGACGACGACCACGGTGACTCCTCGGGGTGGGTGGGACGGCACGTCGACGCCGTCCCTCAGTCATGTCACGCTACCTCAGCAGGGGGGCAACTTCCTGGTCAAACGTCGTGAGCGCGCTCGCGACAGCCATGTGCATGTCGAGGTAGAGATAGCTGCCGAGACGTCCGCCGAAGATGACGCCTGGGGTGGAGGCGGCCAGGGACCGGTACCCGTCGAGCAGCCGTCGATCGCCCGCGGAGTTGATCGGATAGAAGGGCTCGTCAGCGTCGCGCGCAAACCTGCTGAACTCGTGCGACACCACGGTGCTGGGGGAGGAGTACTGGCGCTCGGGATGCAGGTGTCGGTACTCGTGGACCCGGGTGTAGGGCACCGACTCGTCCGCGAAGTTCACGACTGCCGCCCCCTGGAAGTCGCGAGTGGGCAGCACCTCGGTGTGAAAGTCGAGGGTGCGCCAGCCGAGTGGCCCGAGACTGTGGTCGAAGTAGCGATCAAGCGGCCCGGTATAGACCAAGGGAGCCGTGAGGTTGACCAGCGGCCTCACGTCGAAGTAGTCGACTCCGAGAGCGACATGAATGAGGGGGTGATCGGCCATCCGCTCGATCCAGCGCCCGTATCCCTCGAGCGGTATGCCCTGCCAGGTGTCGGTGAAGTAGCGGGAGTCGTGGGTGAACCGCACCGGCAGGCGGCTGATGATGTCGGGATCGAGTTCCCGCGGGTCGGTCTGCCACTGCTTCGCCGTGTAGCCGCGGTAGAGGGCCTCGTAGAGAGTTGGCCCCACGAGTGCAAGGGCTCGTGCCTCGAGGGAGGTCTGAGGCTCGTGGGCGTAGGGGGCGGTCTCTGCGTCGAGCAGGGCGCGTGCCTCGTGGGCGGAGAGGGGCCGGCCAAACACCGAGGCGAAGGTGGCCAGGTTGACGGGGAGGCTGTGGGCTCGGCCGGCCTTCTGCGTCATCACGCGGTGCTCGTAGGTGTTGAACTCGGTGAAGCGGCTGACGTACTCCCACACGCGTGCGTTCGAAGTGTGGAAGATGTGGGTGCCGTAGTGGTGAACGTCGATGCCTGTCGCCGGGTCGGCCGAAGAGTACGAGTTGCCCCCGGGGTGCAACCGCCGATCGAGCACCACGACCGGCAGGCCGAGCACGGAGGCGCAGCGCTCGGCGATGGTGAGGCCGAACAAACCGCATCCGACGACGACGAGGGAGGCCTGCCGAACGGAGTCGAGAACTCCGGCACTCACGCTGGTCACGAGAGCGCCTCAGTGAGGGCGGCCTTCAGGACATCGACGTCCAGGACGACGCGTTCCCCTTCGAAGGCGGCGCGGACCGACCTCCTCGCCAACCCCCTTCCAGCGGCCAGGGCGCGCGTGGTGCGCCAGCACCCCCCGGGGCCCTCCAACTCCACCACCTTCGCAGCGTTGTTGGCCCACAGAATGTGAGCCAGTTGGGCGCCGTGCACTCCGACCACAACCGGTGCCATCGCGACCGCGCGGATGATGTCGAGCACCGGTGTTGAGGCGCAGTCGATAGCCGTGAAGCCCAGGTCGGCGGCGACTCGGTCCACGGCGGGGCCATTGCTGAAATTGCGGTCTTGCGGCGCCGAGGCCTCACCAAAGTGCCCCCAGTCGCGGGTGAGGTACACAGGTGGGCCGGAGGGTGGCAGGGCCCGGTGCTCCGAGCACTCGGGAATGCGGCCTGCAAGCCACTCCCAGGAGCGCTGCGGAAGCACGTCCCGCGGAGCGGGCGGGTTGTCCATGCGAAACTGGCGTGGAGCTACGTACAGATCGTCGCACTGATACCAGGCGTGCCACGGACGGTCGCGCTGGCCGAGGAAGCACAGGTTGGCGAGCCGCCGCTGCGACTCGAATGTCCATTCCGGCGCGAACGCGGCCGTCTCGTGGCCGGCCGCGGCCAGCAGGTGTTGAAGGGGAGCATAGGCCAGCGAGTCGTGTACGAAGTGTCCGAAGTTGGCCCGGCCGTTGACAGCGTCGATGAAGAGTAGCGGCCCGGCCACGACTGTCGCGTCTGGCTCGTCGAGCTCGGCCCAGTCACCCTCGGCGAGCCGGAACGGCAGCCAGTTCGTCGTGCGCCACACGTCGGGCAGGTAGTGAACGGCGTCCAGGAGGAGCCTGTCCTCGAAGTACACCCCCACCGGGCCCACGAGAGCTCCGGGTAGTCGCAGTACCGCGTCTCCGCTTTCTCGGGCGGGGGAGCCGTCGACGCTCACCGGTGAAAGTCCGTGATCGGGCGGGCGGGTGGTCACCACCAGGTCGGGATGGTCGGCTGCGACCTCTTCCCACGACGAGATGTGAAACCGCGGCATGCCTCGCCTCACCCCCGTTGGTCGAACCCGTGCCGTCAGCCTACGCGCGTCTGTGGGGGGCGCGCGGACGCCGGAGGTCGCATACATGGCCGATGGTCGCACTCTCGCTGTCATCTGGCTCGGTCGTCGAGGTGCTCGTCGACGGCTCCTCACCCCACCTCCTGCTGCATCACCACGGAACACCTGCGGCAGGGCCCACCGCCCCTGAGCTCGTGCGAGCTGCTCACCCGGCGGGATTCACGGTGGCGCACGTTGTTCGGCCGGGCTACGGCGAGAGCACCCGATGGCTCGGACGAACGGTGGCTGACAACATCGAACTATCTGCCGCCGTGGCCGACCACCTCGGGGCAGAGAGATTCGTCAGCCTCGGCTGGAGCGGGGGTGGGCCACATGCTCCGGCTGACGCGGCCCTGCTCCCAGAGCGATGCGCTGGAGCCCTTAGCTTCGCGGGAGTGGCCCCCTTCGACGCGGCCGGGCTCGAGTTCCTTGCCGGAATGGGACAGGACAACATCGACGAGTTTGGGGCGGTACTCGCGGGACCTGATGCACTCTCGACCTTCCTCATGGCGGCGGCTGACGGCCTCGTGACTGAGCAGGGCGCTGACGTCATCGAGCAGATAAACAGCCTGCTACCCCGTCGCCCAGACGTTTCTCTCGGGGGAGGTGGCCGACCACTTCGCCGCTCAATTGCGGTTCTCGGTGGCGAACGGCATCGGTGGCTGGTTCGACGACGACGTGGCGTTCATGAATCCATGGGGGTTCGACCTCGACGCGATCACAGTCCCCACGTTCGTGTGGCAGGGCTCTGACGACCTCATGGTGCCGGCGGCGCACGGTCACTGGCTCGGCGACAACGTCGCAGCGACCAGCGCGACCATCCTCGATGGGCAGGGGCACTTCTCACTCGCTGCCGCCTCGTTCGACCAGTGTGTGAGGCAACTGCGGGGCGTGCTCGACCGCTGAAGGCCACACCCCACGCTGAGGTGGGCGTCCGAGTGGTCGGTGCCAAAGGTCAGGCGCCGACGCCCTCCCAGAACAGCGCGTCGCCCACGTAGTTCGCGGTGCGGTGTACTCGGGCACCGAGGTGTGTGGCAGTCCATTCGGCAGCCGCCCGCACCGCAAGCTCGGCCTCCTCGTGCGTCTCCCAGATGCTGACGGACATCATCGTGATCGGATCGATTTCCAGAACGGTGTAGCTGCGGAAGCCAGGCTGCTGTCGGAAGATCTCGATCATCCCGTCGGGTGCTTGAAGAACTGTCACCACGTCGGCAGAGGTGCCAGTGAGGACGTCGTAGGCGGCAATGCGTACGTGGTTCATCAGGTCTCCCAATCGTCGAGTGCCTCCACCATCTCAGACGGTTGTGAAGCGGCGGCGCCTGCCGCCCACGAACACCAATCGTGGGTGCGAGACGATGGGGGCATGTCTGACCCTGATGATGTGACCTTCGCCGACCTCGAACTGCGCGACGAGCTGCTGAACGCTCTGTCGTCTCTGGGCTATGAGGGCCCCACGCCGATTCAGCGGGAGGCCATCCCGGTGCTGCTCGCCGGCCGCGACGCGCTCGCTCAGGCTGCCACCGGTACGGGCAAGACTGCGGCCTTCGCGCTGCCCATCTTGCAGTCCCTCAAGGCTGGCCACCGGCCCGCCGAGCCGAGCGCCCTGGTTCTGGTGCCCACGCGTGAGCTCTGCATGCAGGTGTCGGAGGCCATGCATCGCTACGGACGCGAGCTCGAGGTGCGCTGCCTACCCATCTATGGCGGTCAGCCCATCGTGCGGCAGCTGCGCGAGCTCAAGCGCGGGGTCGACGTGGTGATTGCCACCCCTGGGCGCGCAGTCGATCACATCAAACGAGGAACCCTTGCGCTGAAGGGCATTCGCATCGTGGTGCTCGATGAGGCCGATGAGATGCTCGACATGGGCTTTCAGGAAGACCTCGAGACGATCCTCGAGGCAACGCCGTCGAGCCGGCAGACGGTGCTGTTCTCGGCGACCT
The DNA here is from genome assembly GCA_009699025.1 of Actinomycetota bacterium. The sequence continues at coordinate 248 of WLOZ01000210.1, read as the reverse complement.
TGCCCAGCCGAATCAATTCCATCGCAAGCAGGCACCTCAACAAGCCGGTGCGCATCGAGAGCGAGCGTGTGCCGATCGCCCAGGGCGAGGCCCCGGCAGTGCGCCAGACCGCATACGTTGTTGCGCGCGCCCACAAGACCGCGGCGCTGGTGCGCATCCTCGACATCGAGGCTCCCACCGCGACGCTGGTGTTCTGCCGCACCCGCGACGAGGTGAACACCCTCACCGACACGCTAAACGGACGGGGC
>WLOZ01000021.1 GCA_009699025.1 Actinomycetota bacterium | reverse complement strand
CTGCGGCGTATCGCGTCGGACACCGTCTGGTGTCTTCTCAGCGCCGCGGCCCTCCTCGCCCTCGCCGCGACACCGCTCGGTGGCCCGTACACCCTGCAGCCGGGGACGACCCTCACCGTGGTGGCGCGGCACCTGCTGTACGGGGCTGCTGCTGCTGCGTTTCTGCTCCCAGCGTTCTTCGCTCCCGCGCGGGGGTCGGGCTGGCTGAGGGTTCTCGCTGGGCCCATTCCCGTGTACCTCGGCACCATCTCGTACGGCATCTTCCTCTGGCATCTGTCGCTCATGTGGTTCGTGCTCAACGTGCTGCACTGGCAACCCTTCGACGGTGGCTTCATCGTGCTACTGACGCTCACATTGGCGGCGAGCGTCGTTGTAGCTTCCGCGTCGTGGTTCCTACTCGAGCGACCGCTGCTCACGCTGCGCGGTGCCGTCCGCGCCTGACATCAACCACCGGCCCCCGAGACCTCCCGCTGCCGCAATCGACACTGCAGCCAGCCAACCAAGTGCTGAGGCCCAGGCCAGCCACACCGGCACCTCGAGAGTCGCCGGCCAGGGCGCCACCACCTCTGCTATCCCGAGCACCAACGGGAGCGACACGACCAAGGCCTGTCGGGAACTGTTGCGCGACAGCCTGAGTGACGCGAGACCGATTGCCACGGCGGCGAGCCCGATCCAGCCGCCCACGACGATGACGGCGATACCTGCAACGGCCGCCCCGAAGGCCGGGTCGCGGTGACTCAATGCGGCCAGCGCCATCGAGTTTCGCTGTCGTCTGGTCGTCGGAGTAGCGAGGAGAATCAGCAGCAGTAGCGCTGTCGCTCCTCCCGCCACGAGCCCCCCCGTCGCGAGCCGAGCAGGGGGGTACGACATCAGAACTGTTCCGGTCGCGCCAGCGGGCAGCATCCAGCCCTGTCGCCACCCATCAACGGTCACGGGTTCAAGCTCAACCCCGTCGAGCGATGCGGTCCAGCCAGCGTTGACGTTCTGACTGAGCTCGAGGATTCGCTGCTCCGCTGAATATCGAATATCCATCGAGCGGTCGGTTGCCGTCCACGACGTCACGGTGGGCGACGACGCACGCACGGGCAGAGTCACTCCAGGCGGAAGCAGGTCCACCTGTTCGACTACGAGGGCATCCGTTGACCGCACCCGGATGCGGTGCTCCCCTGCCGTGAGGGTGACCGGGCCGGTGCAACCCGACGCCACTATCGAGTGTCCGAGCAGCAGGTCCCCAGCAGTACTGACGACGCGCGTGTCCGATGCGACAGTTCCATCGACCTCGAGTACCGGGCCTGTGCCGCACGGCAGTTCGGTGCGGCTCGTCCGGTCGACCGCAACGTTCAGGTCGGCGGCACCGCGAAGCACCACCTCGGCGACCCCGACAGGCAGCAGGGTCTGGATGCCGCGCTGGGTGTCGATACTGCGAAGTGGAGAGCTTGATACAAAGTCGATGGAAACCTGCTGAGTCATCATGGGCGGCAGTTCAACCGAGCCATCTGCCGAGACGAAGGCTCGAATGGGCGTGGCGCCCGGGCGCATCGTGACGTCGATGACCAGCGGTCGGGATACCGCAGCATCATCGGGCACATCCAGGAACACTCCCGAGACGAGTCGGGATTCGGGCAGTCGGAATGTCAGCCGGGGCCTCGTGTCGCCCCGAGCTGCCGTCCACACGGTGGACCCATCGCCGTCAGCCGCCGCCTGAGCACGGCTCGCTGGGGAGTCAACGCCGACAGAACTGGCCGCGACCTTGATCGCCTCACCCGCGGGCGCAAGTGCCTGATCGAGAGCCACTCCTCCGCGGCTGTGCGCATGCACACGCACCACGTAGGTGCCACCCTGCGCGATGGTGACCACCCGGTCGATTCCCGCACGCTCCTCGCCTGGCCGCCCTAGCCCCGGAGGGCACACCACCCTGAGCGGCAGTGACACGCAGGAGGCCACGTCGCCCTGCGGAGCGGAGAGAACGATGCCTCCAACCGCAGACCCCGGTGGCACCACGAGCGGCCGCGCCGATATCACCCCGGGAATCGCCACCTCCCGCAGTCCGATCCTGCGCCCGATGTGACCGCCCTCGACGGCGCCCAGGGTGATGCGCAGCCATGACGTAGCGCCCGGAGGGGTTCGTACTACGACCGGCCCATCGTGGGAGGTCACCGGGGTGACGGCGGTGCCCGTGGCAGTTTCCACGGTCAGCACCTCGGGCGCCTGGCCGGTGACCGGATCGGCGGCGACCCAGGCAGTCACCCCTTGAGGATCACGGGGTTCGTCCCAGCGCCCCTCCCACCACGCCGTGCCGTCAAGTTCATCGGTCTGGGGCAACCACGCGGTCTCGGAGTCGAGGTCGACCGCCGATGATGGGGCCGCCCCTCGATCGAGCGCAATAGGAGTTCCTGGCCAGGCGAGTGACGTTGACGCGCTGACGCGAACTCCCACCTCCGATGCAACCACCGGAGATGTCGCATTCCGCACTGCGTAGTCGTGCACCGATCGACTACGCCTCATGGCGTCGTCAGCGCCGAGCACATTCGTTCGACTTTCCACGGGTAGCCCGAAGTCGACCTCGGTGCGGGTCGGCTGGTCGGTCAGCACCGACGAACCCACCGATTCAGACGCTGGTGGCGGCCCGACCAGCAGGGCCCTGCCCCTGAGCAAGCCCGCGCCGGCAAGCGCCAGCGTCGACTCGGCGCCGCCGGCAACACGCACCGCCTTCGCCATCGAACGCAGCACGACGCGGGCGTCGAGCACACCGGTCTCAGGTGCGACCTCGTATACCTGTACCGCGGGAAGTGTGGTGTCGAGGCCGGCGTCGACCACATTTCCTGAGTAGCCAAAGGGAGTGATGAGGGGGCCGAAGCTGGCAGCGGCACTGATTCCTGGTGAATTCTGGAGTGCCTGCTGGACTAGCACAGACCGAAGCGAGCCACCCGCGGGCCGCGTGTCGCGGTCATTGGGCACCACCAACCAGCGCACGCCCGATCGCTGCAGCACCTCGGTGAGCGCCGCCGATCCCCGACCGGTCACCAGCGACTCGTTCACGGAGTCGAGCATCCGGATGTTCCCAGCGCCCGACAGCGGGAGAGCGCTACGGGAGGCCCAGCGCGAATGAGCGAGCGGCTGAAGTGGCTCATCCTGCGTTCGCCCCCACAGGAACACGCCGAAGGAGCTGCTCGGCACCACGAGCGCGACGCCGTCTCCAGACTGCGCCGCCAACCACGTGGCGGTTTCGGCCCAGTAGCCGGGAACTGACTCGTAGGTTCGTCCACGAGTGATGCCTCCGGAGGCAAGGGGCCATGCCACGCCCAGAAGGGCTGCGACCACGCAGGCGAGGGCAGCGGTCGACACCACTCGCGTGCGTGCGCGAGGCCGCGGCCGGGTCAGCAGCTGGTCGACGCAGTGACCCAGCCCCACCGCGAGCGCTAGGGCAACCACGGGTTCGAACTTGTGAACGTTACGAATCGGAGCCAGGGGTCCGTCGAGCAGCGTCTGAACCCATGCGGACACGGGGCCAGAGGTTGCGCCCACATGCCCAAGCGACACCAGCACCAGCCCGACTCCGAGGGTCGCCAGCAGGAAGCCTCGTTCGGGAATATCGAGTCGAGCGAGGCCAGCCAAGCCCGCCGCAGCGATGACCGCGCAGGCGAGAACCAGCAGCGGCGTCGACACCAGTTGCCAGCCTGCGCCCCACTCTGGTCCCGAGACACCAGCGATGTAGGGCACCCACGCGCTGGTTCCACGCAGCACGGCACCTGGCTCATTGGGCCGCGTGGTGACCGAGGCCGACTCGATCCAGTCGAGAAACGGTGGTGAGTACCGGCCGAGCAGCAGGAGCGGAATGGCCCACCACAGCGACGCAAGGCCGATGCCTGCCACCCACCATCGGGCCAGCGCCCGCCGACGTGGGCCCGCCCTCCTAGAGACCAGCCAGACCACCCCCACGGGCAGGATCGCCGCTGTGGCCACCGCGTTCACACCGCCGACGCACAGGAACACCACGGCCGAGAGTGCGGCCCAGCGCCGCGGGGACCCACCCCTCGACCCCATCACCAGCGGGATGAGCAGCCACGGTGCTAGAGCCATGGGCCAGGCCTCGATCGACGTGGGTCCCATCGTGGAGAGCATGCGCGGCGCCAGGGCGAATCCCAGTGCGGCGACCATGCGGGCTCCGGGGCTGACCACACCGAGTAACCGGGTGAGCCGCAGCATTCCGAGCAGGGCCACGCACAGGATCAATGACCACCACAGCCGCTGGACCACCCACGGGGGTAGGCCCAGTGAGTGACCCACGCCGAAGAAGGGACCCATCGGCCACAGATAGCCATAGGCCTGGTCCTGCAATTGACCGAAGAAGCTCTGGTCATCCCACAGCGTGATCGCGCGTCGCAGGAAACCCCACGGATTCTGCGTGAGGTCAAGTTTGGTGTCGGCCGCCGTGAGCCCCGGATCCTGAAGGAAGCACGCGGTGGTGAGCAGAAGGCATGTCACGGCCACTCGGAATCGCCACACGACTCGCGGCATGCGCGCCCCTGTGTAGGTGGGCCCCCCCACCAGGACCCGATTGAGGAGGTCGATCACGAGCCCGTCACCCGCAGCACCAGCAGCAGATTCCAGGTGGCCACCTCACGGATGCCGGGAATTCGCACCACCCCCGACGCCCAGGCAGGCAGGTATCGAGGAACCACGGCCACCACCTCGACACCCTTCCTCGACCTAGCCCAGCGGATGCCGTCGGCCGTGGTCACCCTGAACAGGCTCTCGCCGATCAGGTGCTTGGGCGGGTGGCCGTGATGCCTCTGATACCGCAGTGCCGCCCTCTCGCCACCCAGATAGTGCCATGGGAAGCTCTCGTGCCCACCCCACGGCCCAAACCACACGGTGTAACTGAGCAGACACATTCCACCTGCTCTGGTCACTCGCAGCATCTCATCGCCCATTCGCCACGGCTGAGGAACGTGCTCGGCCACATTCGACGAGTAGGTGATGTCGAAGGCACCCGTGGCAAAGGGCAGAGACATGCCGTCGCCCTGCACCGTGCGGTCGCCGGGGCTGCGGCCGTGCAGCCGCATCTCGCCAGCATCGGCGTCAAGGGCCACGTAGGTGGCCCCACGGGTTTCGAACGCCTCCTGAAAGAAGCCAGGGCCGCCTCCGACGTCGAGGAGACGAGCACCGTTCAGCGGCGCATAGTGCCCAACCTGCGCCGCGGAGTCGCGGGCCAGATCGCCGTAGAACCGGTGGGGGTCGGTCTGCTCGGACCCGAATGATCGGAACAACCGCCACGAGCGGCGAAGGTCAGCGCGGAAGCGCAGCTCTGTGACGGAGTCCGGATTCACCTCCGCACCGTACCCCGAGGCACTCCACGGCTCTCCTCCATCACCTAGGCTCTCGGCATGCCTGCGACCTCGGAGCCCCCGCAGCAGCGCGCCGACGGTCGCCTCCGTGTGGTGTTCATGAACTGGCGCGACACCTCCAATCCAGAGGGTGGCGGCTCGGAGGTTTACGTTGAGAAAGTCGCCGAGTCCTTCGCTGCGGCGGGTCACGAGGTCACGATCTTCTGCGCCGCGCACAGCGAGGCACCCGACCGTGAGGTGCGACGGGGGGTCAGGTTCGTCCGCGCGGGCAGCAAGCTGGGGGTGTACCTCGAGGCAGCCCGGCACTACCGTCGTGGCGAACTCGGCGATCCCGATGTCGTGGTCGATGTGCAGAACGGAATTCCCTTCTTCAGCAGGCTGGTTCGACGCGGGACGCCCACGATCGTTCTGGTGCACCACGTGCACCGCGAGCAATGGCCCGTCGTCTACGGGCCACTCCGATCGCGCATTGGCTGGGCGCTGGAGTCACGGGTGGCCCCGCGCGTGTACCGGGGCAGCGCTTACGTGACCGTGTCGGAGTCCTCGCGCGACGAACTGGTGGCGCTCGGGGTCAGGGCCCAGGACATCTCCATCGTGCGCAACGGCACAGACACACCCTCCTCACCAACGGGGGAATCGCGCGACCTCAGCCCACGTGTAGTGGTGCTCGGTCGCATCGTTCCGCATAAGAGGGTCGAAATTGCCATTGACACCGTGGCCGACCTGCGTGCAGACATTCCCGGGCTCACCCTCGCCGTCATCGGTGACGGGTGGTGGTCCGACGCGCTGGCACAGCACATCGCCACTCGTGGGGCAGGAGCCTACGTCGACCTCGCAGGATTCGTCGACGACGAGGCCAAGCACCAGGCCCTCGCGGCCTCGTGGGTCATGCTGCTGCCAAGCCTGAAGGAGGGCTGGGGCTTGGCTGTGATGGAGGCGGCCGCCCACGGAGTGCCGTGCGTGGCATTTCGTGCCGCTGGCGGGGTTCAGGAATCGATCCTCGACGGCGTGACGGGACTGCTAGTCGACACTCCCGAGGAGATGACGAACGCCCTGCGCAGTCTGCTGGTCGACACCGAACTGCGAGAGCGACTCGGCGCCGCCGCGCGCGACAGGGCCGCACTGTTCACGTGGGAGATGACCGCCCAAGAGTTTCGGGGCGTGGTGGAGCTGGTGCTAGCCGCGGGATGAGGCCTAGGGACTGAGGCCTGCGCTAGCGACTACTGGTTGCCGTACACGACGTACGGCTTGTCAACCGGTGAGGGGACGGTGGTTTGCGAACTCACCAGCAGCGACGAGGCGCCGAATGCAAGCAGGCCACCCACAACTGCGGCGATGATGGCGCCGATGCCAGCGGTCATGACTGCTCCTTTGTCGGATGGACTGGGGTCACGGTACCACCGCCTTGCCCCTCTGTGCGGAAAATCGGCGGCGCGCCTCCGATGCTGTCACGAGGGCGGAGACGAGAGTCGCCGAGGCAAGAAGCCAGGCCAGTGCCACCAGGGCTACCCGCCACGGCTCCACCGGTGGCCAGGGCTGTGTGCCGGGCACGCTGAGCAGGATCAGGTCGGTCCCGACGAACTCCTCGTGTAGGCCGGCCAGCGACGACGGGCGCACCGCACCGGCCGTGCCCCGCTCCACCACGACGAACCCGATGCCACCGCGCTGCAGGGCCGGAAGTAGCGGGCCTCCAGCCTCAACCGCGGCGCCAATCGCCGCGGCTCGTGCGCTCTCTCCCGACACCCGCTGCAGCGTGCCATCGCGACGGCGCACGAGCAGGGTGTCGTCGACCACCGTGGCGCGCGCCATCCAGCGAGGTGCCGGGTCGAGTGCGGTGCGTCCTTCGTTCCAGTCGAACTCTCGGAAGGTCCCCCACGGAAGCACAGTGACATCGCCCGGCGCGCTCGACTCAGCAACGCGATCGGCGACGGTCTTCCAGTCGGACGGGTACTCGACCGCAGCAAGTCGGCCGAGTGACCCCCACGCTGCATCCGGTAGCACGATGACCGGTAGTGCCAGCAGCGCGCACACCAGCACACGCCTCGACAGCGGCTCGACCACCCAGCCCGCCACCCTGCGCGCACCCAGCGGGGCAACTAACGCTAGGAGCAGCGTGAGCGGGGCCAGTAGCCGCTGACCGTCGCGAAACTGCCCACCCCCCGGCACGAGCGCCAGCAGGTTGCCCAGCCCAATCGGCCAGGTGGCGCCGGCGACGGCGATCATCACCCCAACTCCGGCCACCGCCAACAGCACCAAGGCCCCCGACCGGCCCAGCACTGCGACAGATCGGTTCGCACCGAGAGCCGCCAGCGCAATCACGAGCAGCGCGCCGATCACTCCCAGCGCTGTCGACCGGCTCGCCGGCACAGCGTCGGCGTTCCACACACCCCCGGTACCGAGAGCTGTGAGTAACGGTCCCCACGGCCCCTCGGGTCTCAGCGCGAAGGCCGCGACTCCCCCGGGGTCGGAGGCTGCTCGCACCGGGCTCGTGAGCGCCGGCACAATCCATGGGAGTTGAAGTGCCACGGTGGCGGCGAGCACGGCGGCTCGACGGGCGATCGGAGCCCTGGAACCCGGACCCACTGCGATGGGCAGTGCCACCAGCGGGATCAGCGCCCACGAACTGGGGGCAAGCGATCCCACGGCCAGCAGGAGAATGAGCCGACCACCGGCCCCTGAAATCCCCCTGCGGACGTTCAGGGCTTGCCCCACCGCCCAGGGTAGGGCTGCAAAGGCGACCAGCAGGGGCCAGGAGCCCATCACGAGGCGCTCGACGACATAGGCCGACCACACGTAGAGCAGCGCACCCAGGCAGCGCTGCCACAGCACCTCGTCTCTCAGAAGCCGCGCCACGCCGGTGGCGCCGCCCACCACCACGAGCACGAGCATCAGGTGCTGCCACCACGACCCGGGGGCGAGCGAGGTAAGCAGCCAGAGCACGACGTCCTGTGGAACGGCACGTGGCAGAACGTCGGCCAGACCCCAGGCCGCGGGCACGGACGACTGACGCGGCACAAAAACCATGTCGTAGGTGAGGACATACCCTGGCTTGAGAGCTGGGCCGAGCAGACCCACCGTGGCCGATGCCACGACCAGACCGAGAATGACTCGTTCCCTCATCGGCCTCGTCGACCTCATCGACCTCATCGACCTCATCACCCCCGCACCCTCGCATAGTGTGAGGCGACGTGTGCGCACGGGCGCGCCCCAGATCGGCTCCGCAGGAAGGATCATCATGTCTCGCACGCGCACGCGCGCGCTGCTGTCGGGCAGTGTGCTGGTCGCTGCGGGGCTTGCCGTGGCCCAGGTGTTGGCCTATCTCCTCAACCTCGTCGCAGCTCGGGTGCTCGGCCCCCAGCAGTTCGGCGCCTTTGCTGCCCTCATGAGTGTGATGCTCATTGCCGGCACTGTCGGGCTGGGGCTCCAAGCTGCCAGTAGCAAGCGTCTGGTGGCTTCGAACGAGTCCGATCGCGCGGCCACTGCCAACGGACTCCTGCGCTTCGGGGTCAAGGTGGCGTTGCTGCTAGGAGCAGTCGTCCTGCTTGCCAGCCCCCTCGTCTCAGCGGTACTGCGGCTCGACAGCGTCTGGCTCGCGGTGCTCGTTGCAGGCACCATCGCGATTTTCACCCTCGGCGGCGCCCAACTCGGCGTCGCTCAGGGAGCAGAGCGCTTCGGCCGACTCGGCTCGCTGTACGGCAGCGTTCAACTGTGTCGTTCCATCGGCGCCATCGGCGGGGCCGTACTCGGGCACACTCTGGCCGGCACCCTGGCCGGACTCCTGCTCGGAACAGCGGCCGGAGTAGCGGTCGGACAGTTCATTGTCGCGCCACTGGTGTCGAGCCCGGCGCTGCCGGTGCCCAGCATCGGGCCCGAGACGTGGCACGCGTCGCACGCGCTGCTGGCCCTGTTCGTGCTCACGAACATGGACGTGCTCATGGCACGGTTCTTCCTCACCGCAGATCAGGCGGGGCTCTACGCGGTCGGCGTGCTCATCGCAAAAGTGGCTTTCTTCCTGCCTCAGTTTGTGATTGTCACAGCCTTCCCCACCATGTCACGCCAGCAGGACCGCCGATCGGTACTCTTCGCCGCTGGCGTTACCGCCATGATCGGACTTACCGTGACCGTCGTCGTTGCGGCCGCGGGGCCACTGGTGGTGGCAATGGTGGGTGGCAGCCAGTATCAGGAACTCAACTCCGAGGCCTGGCTGTTCGCAGCGGAGGGCGCTCTCTTCGCCGTCGCTCAGGTGCTGCTGTACGGGCAGGTCGCCCGAGGCAACCGGTGGGCTGTGGTGTTCCTGTGGGCCGCGGGCCTCGTCTTCCTGGTATCCGTCGCCGCCGGTCCGCACGATGCCGTGCTGACCCTCGTCGTGACCGCCGTGCTGGTGGCACTCGCCGTGGTGATCGCGGGCATCGTCAGCACCGTGCTGGCCCGACGTTCTGTCGCGCCGCTCACCCTCAGCGAGATCGGCGAGTTCCTTGAGCAGTGACAGCCGACCTGACGTGACTCCCCCCACACCCGCCACTGGAGTCCCTTCCGCCGCCACGCCATCGGTGGCAGTCGCGTTCGTACGCTCAATGCGACCGCGCCAGTGGGTGAAGAACGTGCTCGTCTTCGCGGTTCCCGTCGCAGCCGGTGGTGTGCTTCGTCCTGGCGTGCTGGTGCCCACACTGGTCGCGTTCGTTGCGCTGTGTCTGGCGTCGTCGGCCACCTACCTCGTCAACGACAGTCGCGACATCAACAGCGATCGCACCCACCCGACCAAGCAGTTCCGCCCGCAGGCGGCGGGCCACCTATCTCGCCGTGCGGCCCTCATGGGCGCGAGCGTCCTCATCGTCGCAGCCCTCGCACTCGCACTCTCCACCACACGTGCGCTCGCGCTCACCGTGGCCGCGTACCTGATACTCACGCTCTGCTACAGCCTGTGGCTCAAGTCCGAGCCCGTCATCGAACTCGCACTTCTCACCGCGGGGTTCCTGCTGCGAGCCATCGCCGGCGGCGCGGCCACGGGAATCGCTATCTCCAACTGGTTCCTCATCGTGGCGGGTTTCGGCTCACTCTTCATGGCGGTCGGAAAGCGCTATTCCGAACTGCTGCACCAGGGGCCGAGCACCTCCACCCGAGCGAGTCTGGCCGGGTACTCGCCCGAGTTCCTCCGCTGGGCCTCCGGCGTCTCGGCGTCCGTGGCCATCACCGCCTACTGCGTCTGGGCCTTCGAGGTCGCCGCGCGCTCGTCGTCGACCCTGCCGTGGGCCCAGCTATCGGTCATCCCGTTCGTTCTGGCACTGCTGCGGTACGCCGTGCGCATCGACGCCGGCGACGCGGAGGCCCCGGAGGAGGCGGTGCTGGGCGATCGGGTCTTGATCGGCATCGGGGTCACGTGGGCGCTGATCTTCGCGCTGGGGGCCTACGGTGTCTAACTCCGAGCGACGCCTGCTGAGCGGATGGGGACGAACGGCAGCCACCTCCGCCACTGTCGTGTCGGTGATGCCAGGGGCCACTGCCACCATGGTTGTGGCCGACCTGCTCGCCACATCGGGCAGTCGTGGGGTCATCGCGCGGGGACTGGGCAGGTCGTACGGCGACGCTGCCCAGAACGCCGGTGGCGCGGTCCTCGACATGACCGCCCTCGACGGCCTCGCGATTGACCCGACATCCGGAACGGCGGTTGTCGGGGCCGGTACCTCACTCGACTCGGTGATGCGGGCGTGCGTGCCGCTGGGATGGTGGGTTCCGGTTACCCCGGGCACTCGACAGGTCACCGTGGGAGGAGCGATCAGTGGCGACATCCACGGAAAGAATCACCACGTTGACGGCTCCTTTGGCGCGCATGTGAAGTGGCTGAGCCTCGCGCTACCCGACGGCAGTGTGCGCAGACTTGCGCCCGGTGACGACCTCTTCCATGCGACCACCGGTGGCATGGGCCTCACGGGGGTGATCCTCGAGGCCGAGCTCGCGCTCACACCAATCTCCACTGCCCTCGTCAACGTCGACACCGACCGGCACGGCGACCTCGACTCACTGATGGCCGCCATGGTCGAGGGCGACGACCGGTTTCGCTACAGCGTCGCGTGGGTCGACGCCGGAAGCCGCGGAACCCTGGGCCGGGGGGTCCTCACCCGAGGCGATCATGCGGCATCGACAGACGTGCCGGTGCGCCAGCGAGGGTTGGCGTTTACCCCGCGTGAGCGGGTTGGCGTCCCTCCGCTCGTGCCCCGCAGTCTCCTGAGCAGTGCCAGCATTACCGCCTTTAACGAGGCATGGTTCCGACGAGCTCCCGAGCGCCGGCGCGGTGAGCTACAGCAGCTCGGAACCTTCTTTCACCCGCTCGACGGCGTGCGCGATTGGAACCTCCTGTACGGACCCCGCGGGTTCGTCCAGTACCAGTTCGTGGTGCCCAACAGCGCGGCGTACGTCGTACAGACCGCCCTCGAGCGTCTCCGTGCCATCGGCGCCACCTCGTTCCTCTCGGTGCTGAAGCGTTTCGGCGCTCAGGGGCCCGGACACCTGTCGTTTCCGATGCCCGGCTGGACCCTGGCACTCGACCTCCCCGCTGCCGTCGATGGCCTGGCCCCACTCCTCGACAGCCTCGACGCGCTCGTGGCCTCCGAGGGTGGTCGGGTCTACCTCGCCAAGGACTCACGCATGACTCCAGCGATGATGGAGTCGATGTACCCACGACTTGAGGAATTTCGAGCCCTGCGTGCGTCGATCGACCCACACACCCACCTGAACTCCGACCTGGCCAGGAGGCTGCACCTGTGATCGATGCACTCGCACGACCCCAGTCGGTTGCCGTGTTTGGAGCGACGTCCGACATCGCAGGGGCGCTGATCGCGCGACTCAACGGCCCTCAACTGCAGCGTTTAGTGATCGCTGCTCGCCCCTCCGACGCGCGCGACCGACTTGTTGAATCGCTGCGTAGCGGCTTGTCAGCCCCTGAGGTGGTGGTGCTCGACTTCGACGCCGCCGACCACGCGAGCCATGACGCCGTGGTCGACCTCGCCTTCGGGGCCGACGACGTCGACCTCGCTGTTCTCGCCTTCGGGGTGCTCGGCAGTCAGCCGGAGTTTGACGACGATCCCGACGCCGCCGTTCGGGCCGCCCAGATCAACTATGTCGGGTCGCTGTCGGTGGGGCTTCGGGTTGCCTCGCGCATGCGCCGCCAGGGACACGGGACCCTCGTGGCCCTGTCGAGCGTGGCGGGCGAGCGGGCCCGGGCCTCGAACTTCGTGTACGGCTCAACCAAGGCGGGCCTTGACTCGTTCGCAACCGGGCTCGGCGACGCGCTGCGCGGCTCAGGTGTGAGTGTGATGGTGGTGCGCCCCGGCTTCGTGCGCACCAGCATGACTCAGGGTCTCGACGAGGCTCCGTTGGCCGTCGGCCCCGACGATGTAGCCGAGGCCATCGTCGAGGGGCTGCGGCGCGGCAAGGAGACCGTCTACGTGCCGCCCACCATGCGCTTCGTCATGAGCGGACTGCGCCACCTGCCCCGATCGGTGTTCCGCCGGTTACCTATCTGAGCACGCTCAGTGGGCCGCCGCCTCCCAGGTGGAGCCGGTTCCGACCGACACCTCCAGCGGCACGCGCAGGTCGGCAGCTGAGCCCATCTCCTCGCGCACCAGCAGTGTGACCGCATCGAGTTCGCCCGGGGCAACCTCGAGTACCAGCTCGTCATGCACCTGCAGCAGCAGTCGCGATGACAACCCCTCGAGTGCAAGTCTGCGGTCGACACCCAGCATTGCCACCTTGATGATGTCGGCCGCCGACCCCTGAATCGGCGCGTTGAGGGCCATCCGCTCGGCCATGTCACGACGCTGCCGCACGTCGCTCGCGAGGTCGG
>WLOZ01000209.1 GCA_009699025.1 Actinomycetota bacterium | reverse complement strand
GAAGAGGTCGAGGAGATCTACTTCGAGTCGTGGAAGATGGGCATCAAGGCGCTCGCGATCTACCGCGACAACTGCAAGGTGGGTCAGCCCCTCTCCGACGGCAAGGCCCAGAAGGCCGACGCGCCGACTGAGGCCGCGGTGGTCGAGTTCCGGCCCACTCGCAAGCGTCTGCCCAAGGCTCGCCCCAGCCAGACGATCTCGTTCTCCGTGGGCGGCGCCGAGGGCTACATGACGGCGGGCTCCTACCCCGACGACGGCCTCGGCGAGGTGTTCCTCAAGCTGGGCAAGCAGGGCTCGACCCTGGCCGGCGTGATGGACGCCTTCTCGATCGCGATCTCGATCGCGCTGCAGTACGGCGTGCCCCTTGAGGCGTTCGTGAGCAAGTTCGTCAACATGCGGTTCGAGCCAGCGGGCATGACCGACGATCCCGACATCCGTATGGCGCAGTCGATGATGGACTACATCTTCCGTCGCCTCGCCCTCGACTACCTGCCCTACGACAAGCGCGAGGCCCTCGGCATCTTCACCGCTGAGGAGCGCGCTGTCACTGTGGCCGAGTCGTACGGCTCGGTCTCGGCCGCCCCGGTCGACGAGGTCGACACCGAGGCGCTCGCGCAGAGCGTCCCGGTCGCGGTCGCACCTCAGGCGCGCATCACCGGTGACACCACGGGTGTGCACTCGTCAGCCGAGCTTCTCGAGGCCATCACCGGCAAGACGGCCGACGCTCCGCTGTGCATGACCTGCGGCATCAAGATGCGTCCGGCAGGTTCGTGCTACGTGTGCGAGGGATGCGGGAGCACCAGCGGCTGCAGTTGATGCCGAGTGACGCCGGTTTGGCCCGGGAAGTGACACGAAATGACCCGGGATTGACATAGAGATGGCCCACGATTGACAGTGGGCCAAATGACCGACAGTGAAGGCCCCCTCAACCGCCGGGACATTCGACTGTCACTCGACAGTTAGTTAGTGTCGATTGACATCACGGTGTCGCGAGAGTGACACGAGTTTGCCCTTGCAGTGATGGCCCCTTCGGAATCGAAGGGGCCATCACTGTCGTTGAAAGGGGAGCTATCCTAGGCAGATGTCAACTAATACCCCGACGCGAAGGAGCTCGACATGAAGAGCAAGCCACGTCGGGCGATGGTGGTCTCACTGCTCGTCGGAGTGTCACTCGCTGCGAGCGGATGTGCCGCCGGGCAAAGTTCGACTTCCGAGCAGTCGCCCGTGCAAACCAGCCCGGCCGGCTCATCGGTCACTGTTACCTCATCGGGCCGTACGGGGCAGCCCGTCGACTTCATCGCTGAAGTGTGGGTCGACAATTGGTTCTCGCTCGCGGCCAACGGTCAGGCAATCGGTGAGGACGCCGAACCCGCCACCCAGGAGCGCTCGTTCAATTCGCAGACGCTGGAGTTCACCGCCTCCTACCCACTCACCTTGGCCGTCATCAGTCGCGACTATCTAGACAACGTGAGTGGGCTCGAGTACATCGGCACGTCCAAGCAGCAGATTGGTGACGGCGGACTCATCATGCAAGTTCGTGAGAAGGCGTCGGGTCGAGTGGTGGCAGCAACCTCCCCACAGTGGCGCGAATTGGTGATCCAGCAGGCGCCCCTGAACCCCGACTGTGCCGGGTCGTCGCAGCCGCTGGTCGACTGCCAGTCGTTGAATTTGGTCGAACCGCCCGGATGGACTAGCCCGGAGTTCGACGATTCGAAGTGGCCCATGGCAACGGTGTACACCGCCGATCAGGTGGGGGTGAAGGACGGCTACGAAGCGATTTCCTGGGATGCTTCCGCGCAGCTCATCTGGGGTCCGGACCTCAAGCTCGACAACACCATTTTGTGGCGGTACACGGTCGCAGGCTAGCCGCGCCGTGCGCCCTGCACCCGGTGAGTGGGATGACTCCTCGCATCACCGCGTGGGTCGGCACTGGCTGGTAGTCATGCCCGGATTGCAGCCGTAAGGGCGGTTCCGGACGCCATGAAATCGACCTAGTGTCGACGAAAGAAGAACCTCGCGTGTGGCCCTCGCAGCGGTCGCCCTTGCTGTTGCCGCGGCCGCCCTGCCCGCCCTGAGTCCAGCTGTCGGTTCGACCCCACTGAGTTACTCGGTGGTTCGCTAATCCATGCGTTTGCGTCACATGGACTGACTCCGTGTGACGCAAACGCATGGACTAAGGCGATGGGCCGCCGGGTAACTGCGCGCGATGTCCGCGACTCCCTAACACCCCGCGTTAGCCTTGTAATCCTGTGCCGACGAACTGGCGAAGAAAGCCGGAGGTTTCCTCAAGCTCCGCCCACGCCCCGGCAATCCCTCGCATCCGAGGGGGTCAGCAGTGCCCTGCCGGGTCAGCGCCAGTAGTTGTTTGCCGCGGCGATAGTCGAGAACTCGATGGCCACCGTTTGCGTCAGGGCGATAAGCATGGCGGGATCGTTGGCGTAGACGTCGCGCTGACGGGCGCGGGCGTCGGCGTCGGGCTGCGTTGACTTGACGATCAGCCGAGCCATCTTCAGCGCGAGAGCTCTGCCCTCTTCGGGCGTCGCGACCAGAAGAGTGTTGTTGGGAACTAGTTCGAAGTCAGCCATGAGCTGTTAACCCTCCCGAGTTGAATCTCAGAGTGTTCTGAGCGGTCATCAGTGGCTGACCGTGGACCTTAATCTAACTGTCCCGTTGGCTGGCTGTCACGGCACGGGTGCGACGACGAAGGTGGCCGAAGGGCTCGGCCGCACGACTGTGCATCACGCGTCGGGTCATCTTTGGTCAATCGAAGCCCCGCACGGGCACCTTCTGACCAAAGATGCTGTGCAGGGGCACCTGCTGACCATAGGAGCCTCGCGGACACAGCCCCGTTGGGTTTCCCGGCGAACGATGTGCCACCCGGTAACTGCGCGGCGGCCGCGAACCACTACGACCCCGCGTTGGCCTTGAATGCCTTGTCCATCGCAGCACTGAACGCCGCCGCATTGCCATTCGCCTCGAGCAGAGCCACGTTGTCGGCCAGAGCTTGGCTGTCGGCGGCAGGCACGGGTGCTTCGCCGTGGACGAGCGAGGCAACCTTGACTCCCTGAGCAAGGGTTGTGGCGGCGCCCTGTTGGTACACGCCCAGCCGTGAAAGTTCGACATCGGAACGCACGGGAGCCGATCCCTTGAGCTTGTTGAACGCGATCTGGCCCTCGGGTGTCATCAGTGCCTTCAGGAAGGCCACTGCGCCGGCTGGGTTCTTGCTGCCCACACCCTCAACGAAGGCATCGCTCACGGTGACGAAGGTGTTCGGGTCGCCGATGACGGTGTAGCCGAAGTCTGTGCCATCAACCTTGTTGAGATTGGTGGTGAGCTCGCCGTAGGCCCAATCGCCCATGAGGTTGAAGGCGCACTTACCGTCGGCGAGACTGGAGACAGCGCCGGTCCAGTCGAGCGACTTGTGGTCCTTGTTGGTCCAGGTGAGGGCCGTGCTGAAGTCGGTGACTGCCTGAACCACCTTGGAGTCGGTCCAACTCAGCGTTCCATCGGTCAGGCCAGTCCAGCCCTGTGCGCCGATTTCGCCGACGATGATCGCCTCAAGGAGTTGAGCCGCCGTCCACGTGTCTTTGTCGCCGAGGCACAGCGGGGTGATGCCCTTGCCCTGGAGTTGAGTGGCGATGGTTGCGAAGTCTGCGAATGTGAGGGTGGCCGGAACCGTGACTCCGGCGTCTTCCACAAGCGGCTTGTTGTACCAGAGAACGTTGGCGCGATGAACGCCCGTGAGGGCGGCGTACGTCTTTCCGTCGTAGGACATGTTGTCGATGAGTTCCTTCGGAACCACCTTGTCCCAGCCCTCCGACGCATACAGGTCGGTGAGGTCAGCGACAACGCCTTGCTTGACGTAATTGCTGAGCTCACTTCCTAGCGTGGTCTTCCACGTTTCGGGTACGTCGCCGGCGGCGAGACGGTCTGTAAGCACCTGCTTGGAGTTGACCCCCGCTCCACCGGCAACGGCGGCGTTCACCAGTTCAAGGCTCGGGTTCGCAGACTTCGTGGTGTCGAAAAGGGACTGAAGGGCGGCACTCTCCGAGCCCGAAGTCCACGACGAGAAGACCTCAGCGGAACCCGTGGCTCCTGATGCCGGGGAAGAAGCGACGCTCTCGGTGTTGGAGGCCGTCGACGAGGTGGTGCTAGGGGTGCTGCCACAGGCAGCGAGCATCAGGGTGCTGGTCACCGTGATGGCGACGGCGACAGCGCGCTTGGTTCCACTCATTGAGATCCTCCTCGGATCGAACATGTGCAGCCGGTTCGCGGATGAGTCGGATGCATGTGTGCGTCTGACGGCGACTCGCGAAGCAGATCAGAGGAAACATCTGCGTGCAAGGTGGACGTGGGGTTTTCCCTAGTAGCGCGGCCTGCGACAACCGAGGGCAGGTCACGGGTGCGCACCTGACACGGCCTTGGGGCCCTCAGCCCACGCGACAGCCCACGTTGCGGTCATCTTTGGTCAATCGAAGCCCCGCACGGGCACCTTCTGACCAAAGAAGCGGCGCAGGGGCGCGCGGCTTTAACGTGCTGGACCCGCGGGTGAGGAGTTCGGTGTGCCCTTTCAGGAGTACACCGTCGAGGTCTCACCGCTCACTCACGGGGTCACACATCGCCGCTGAATTCGGCTGAGGCGGGGGAGCGACCCAGTCGAGGTCACTCCCTCGCTCAACCCCTGGCTAGACCAAGTGGGTGGCCGATCGCGCCCCGCGTTCAGCCGTTCCCCGTCGGCGCCGACTCACGAGGTCTATGGCGAACGAGTTGCGGACCGGCGATGAGGAGACCCCTGTGGTCGATGACGTGGCGCAGCGCACCCTCGCACG
>WLOZ01000208.1 GCA_009699025.1 Actinomycetota bacterium | reverse complement strand
CGAGGTATTCCGGGCATGTCGCACTCGTCGGCGGCTCGGGCGGGGGTCGAGTCGATGATGCGCACGCTGGCCGTCGAGTGGGGGCGCCACGGAATTCGTACCGTCGCGGTGGCTCCCGGAGTCGTGCACACCGAGGCCTGGGAGCGCTATGGGCTCGCGCCTGCCGACGTCTCGGCGGTGATCCCCCTCGGACGGCTTCAGACCGCCGACGAGGTGGCCGCTGCGATCGCCTTCGTCGTCTCACCGGCCGGGGCCTACATGACCGGCACCACGCTCACCGTCGATGGAGGCCTCGACGTGAGTGGTCCCGCGGTGCTGGGCGGGGGAGCTGGCTGATGTCGCTCGCCGGCGCCCCACTGGTCGAATTCGTCGAGGGGGTCCTTGATGGCGTGGTGCAGATCGGGGGGTTGGAGTCATCAACACCGGTCGTTCTGGTGTCGAACTCGATGGCCCGACAAGCCCTTCGCACGGCCCGCGGTGGCGAGGAGGTCATGTGGCACGAGGGCGTTCCCCTGTCCTCGGTCCTGCCCGAACGAGGTGACCGCGACCTGCTCGACGAACTTCGTCTCACCCACCTCACGGGGCTGTCGCGCCGGGCGGTGCAGGTGTGGCGCGACCCCGATGGTGTGGCGCGCTCCACACTCGACTACGTCATGACCCGCCTCAGCGACGGGAGCGTGGTGTGGTCATTCCGCGACGAGTCCGAGGCTGCGCGCTCGGCGGTGAGCGCCACAGCGGCTGTGCACGATGTGTTGACCGGCCTGCCGAACCGGCAATTGCTGCGGCAGCGCCTGCTCGAGGCCCAGCGTCGGCTGCTGCTCACCGGCCGTCAGTTCGCGGTGGTATTCGTCGACCTCGACGGTCTCCGCACGGTCAATAACTCCTTCGGCCACGTGGTGGGTGACGAACTCCTTCGCGTGGCCGGACTGCGCCTTGCGTCGATGGTGCG
Source organism: Actinomycetota bacterium (assembly GCA_009699025.1). Next base: position 3,882 of record WLOZ01000208.1, on the reverse strand, counting down.
CGATGCCGACACCGTCGCCCGCCTCGGTGGTGATGAGTTCGTGATGCTGATCGAGGGCATGGCGAGGCCCGACGAGGTCGCGGCCTTCTACCACCGAATGCGCGACTCACTTGGCGCGCCGCTCACGGTGGCCGGAGTGTCGGTGCGCATAGCAGCGTCGATTGGCGTCGTGCTCGACCCCGACCCCCACGCTGATCCCGACGATGTGCTGCACAACGCCGACGCGGCGATGTATGAGGCCAAGGAGGCCGGTGGCGGCCGGGCAGTGGTCTATGACGAGACTCAGCGCCCCTCGCTCATGGGCCGGCTAGTGACCGCCGGCGAACTGGTGCAGGCGTCGACACGCAATGAGTTCGTACTTCACTACCAGCCGGTGGTCGATCTGCTCACCGGCCAGCAGGCGGGCTGCGAGGCACTGCTGCGCTGGCAGCACCCGTCGCGCGGGCTGCTCTCTCCTGCGGCGTTCCTCGAGGCCGCTGAGGCGAGCGACGAAATCATGGTGATGTCCGAGTGGGCCTTCAACGAGGCAGTGCGCCAGGTCGCTGTGTGGGAGCGAGAGTTCGACCTCACCTACTACCGAATCGGGGTCAACTTTGCTCCCCGTCAGTTTGCGAGCACCAATGTGGTCGCGATGGTCGAGGCGACACTCGAGCGACATGGCGTCGAAGGGTCGCGCATGGTGGTTGAGATCACCGAGAGTGACGTGCTTGACTCTCGGTCGGCCTCAGCCCGGCAGATCGTCGCCCTTCGCGATCTCGGACTCCGAGTAGCAGTTGACGACTTCGGTGCCGGCCACAACTCGATGTCGTGGCTCCGCGACCTGCCGGTCGACATCATCAAGGTCGATCGGACGCTGGTCAGCCCCGACCCCACCCAGCGGGAGGAAGACATCCTGGCCGCGATCGTGGGCATTGCGCGGGCTATCGGGGCCGATGTCGTCATGGAGGGAATTGAACAGGTCCGTCAGATCGAGGTAGCCCGCCGATGCGCTGTGCGTTTCGGGCAGGGCTACCTGCTGGGGCGTGGCATGGCCGCGACAGATGACGCGCTGCCCGTGTCGCTCCCGGGCGCGCTCCCGCCTCCCTGACCGTGCCACGTCCCCGAGGCGGGGAAGCGTCGCTTATCACGATCACCCATTCGGGTGAATCGCGCCCCATCGGCCGCTCATGCCCGGTGCTCATCCTGCCGATAGCCGTTTATCGGACTTTCAGCCGTAGACTCGAGAACTGGCATCCCCTTGGAGGACGGCATGACGTTCGAGCGACTCAGGCGGCCAATGATCTCGGCCGGACTTCTCTGCGCCGCGATTGCCGCGGTGGGGCTGGCCACGCCCAGTGCTGCCTTTGAGCTGGCACCCACCCCTAAGGGGGCCGCAGGCCATCAGGGCGACAAGGTCAAGCATCCCCCGCGCAAGGGGGTGGCATCGAAGTACTCCACCACGGCCAAGGGAACCGGCCTGCTGTCGTACCACGGTGGCACCAACGGCGTAGGCGTCACGACCGGGCCCCCCAAGGTAGTGCTCGTCTTCTGGGGCAGCCAGTGGGGAACGAAGTCCGTCGACGCGGGCACAGGAATCTCGACGTTCACTAACGACCCCATGGGAGTTGCTCCTCTGCTCCAGCGGTTCTTCAAGGGACTCGGCACCAACAACGAGACCTGGTCAGGCGTCATGACCGAGTTGTGCGAGGGAGTCGCCTACGGCGCCACAGTGTGTCCCGCCAACGTCCCCCACGTGGGTTACCCCACCGGTGGCGCGCTTGCGGGCGTGATTTACGACGGCGCCACTGCCGCCCCCACCACCGCCTCTGACGCCCAGATCGCGGCTGTGGCCGTGAAGGCCGCCACCACCGCTGGCAACACGACACCCGCCAGCAACCGCAACACCCAGTACGTGGTGCTGAGTTCGACCGGCCTGCACCCAGGCGGGTTCAACGCGCCGCTGAACTGGTGTGCCTGGCACGACTGGACCAACGGTGGCTCGGTAGGTCCCCTTGCCTACACGAACCTGCCCTACCTCACCGACGTCGGCTACTCGTGCGGCGCCAACTACGTGAACGGTGGAACAGCCGGTCTCGTCGACGGTGTCACGATGGTCGAGGGTCACGAGTACGCCGAAACCATCACCGACCAGTTCCCCGGTGGCGGCTGGTGGGACGCTGCCGGCTACGAGAACTCCGACAAGTGCGCGTGGGTCGGCGCTGGCGGAGTGGGCGGCTCGCAGAACATCACCCTGGCTACCGGATCGTTCGCGGTGCAGGGCAACTTCTCGAACGTGACGAATGGCTGCGCGATCAGCGCGGTGCCGTTTAACTCCAACGTCACCACGGTCACGTTCTCGGCCACGTCGGGCAATCAGATCGGCACGGTCGGAACGCCTGTCTCCACCTCGGTCGCTGCGTCGTCATCCGACGCAACCCAGGCAATCACCTACTCGGCCACCGGACTCCCGGTGGGCCTGTCGATCGGTTCGGCCTCGGGTGAGATCGCCGGTACGCCCACGGTGGCGGTCTGGAACTCGCCCGTGGTGGTCAAGGCCACCGACGCGACCGGAAGTTCGAGTACGACCTCGTTCACGTGGACCGTCAACAACGTGGGGGGTAACACCGTGGTGGTGGCACCCCTCGCATCAAGGACCAGCGCCAAGGGCAAGTCTCTCTCGCTCGCCAACTCGGCCACCGACAACCAGTCGCTTCAGAACCTGTCGTGGTCTGCCACCGGCCTGCCAACCGGCCTGTCGATCAGCGGCACAACGGGCGCCATCAGCGGAACGCCGTCAGCTGGAGGCACCTTCACGGTCAGCGTGCGGGCGACCGACCTCAGCTCGGCCTACGGGTTCACCTCCTTCACCTGGTACATCGCTTCAGTAAGTGTCACTAACCCCGGCGCCAAGACCTCGACGCGTAACGTGTCTCTCAGCCTGCAGATCGTTGCTTCTGACACTGCGCCCTCAGCCATCATCAAATACGCGGCGTCGAACCTCCCGTCGGGACTCACCATCAACGTGAACACCGGTCTCATCTCGGGCAAGCCCACGAGCAGGCAGACTAAGGCGGTCAAGGTCACGGCCACCGACAACTTCGGCGCCACCGCGACGGCCTCGTTCTCTTGGACCATCGCGTAAGGGTCTGTAACCACGCGACCGAGTAGTTGAATGGGCTCGTGACTGGTCTGCGCCTCTACGGCCTGCTGCACCTTGCCGAGTCAGAGACCACTGCCGCGAACGTCAGGGTGAGTAGCTTCGACGATCAGGTGCGCGTGTACGCGCTCAACGCGCTGGGCCTGTCGCGGTCGCTGCGAGCGCAGGGAGTTGACTTCACCCTGCTGACCAATGACAGTGCCCGCGTGATGGCCGGAGTCGGTGATGGGGCTGGCGAGATGGTGGTTGAGGAGATTCCCTTCAGGGTTGAGATTCCCTCGGGTATCAGCTTCTACTCGGCCCACTTCAAGCTCGACGTGTACTCGCACCTGGCCCGGCTGCAGCACGGTTACGTGGGCTACTGCGACCTCGACGTTGTGTGCTTGCGTGCGGTGCCGCCGGCGCTCGTCGAACTCATGAGGGCCGGCACGCCTGCGTGCTACGACATCACTGACCAGGTGGTGCCTGCCCACGGTGCTGACAGGGTGTTCGCCGACTTGGCCCTGCTGAGCGGGGGCAGGTCGACCGGTCGCTGGACCGGGGGCGAGTTCATCGCTGGGCCGCCCTCGTTTTTCGCCAGACTGGTGAGGACTGCCAAGGAGGTATGGCCGGTCTATCGCGAGGTCTACCCGTCGCTCCACCACGTGAGCGACGAGGCGGTCGTTTCACCGGCGATCGAGATCATGCGAAGCGAGGGCGTCGACATTGCCGACGCAGGCGCCCTTGACATCGTCGGCCGCTACTGG
>WLOZ01000207.1 GCA_009699025.1 Actinomycetota bacterium | reverse complement strand
GCCCGGTCGACCATGGCGTTGGCTTTCGCGCCGAAGATGATCTTGATGCGGTCCCACAGGCCCATGAGGCTCCCCTTCACACGGCGCGTCTGATGACGCGACTCGACTCGTAAAATAATCCTATGCGGTCGAGCCGACCATCGGGAGGCCCCCAAGAGCCCAACCCGCTGTGGCCCCCTAGGCTCACCCTATGTTCGGACGCAAGTCGGCACCGGCCGACACCCCGGTGATCGACTCGGCCAAGGCCGACGGCAAGGGCCGCCCCACGCCCACTCGCAAGGAGTCGGAGGCGGCGCGCAAGGCGACCCTCAAGGTGCCCTCCGATCCTAAGGCGGCTCGCAAGGCCATGCGCGAGCGCCAGCGCTCTGACCGAGTCGACTCACGCGCCGCCATGATGGCCGGTGACGAGCGACGACTCCCCGCCCGCGACTCGGGTCCCACGCGGTCGATGCTCCGAGACCTCGTCGACAGCCGCAGGTCGGTGGGCGAGATCTTCATCCCCGTGGCGATTCTGGTGCTGCTGTCGGGATTCCTGCAGAACCCGATCATCATCCAGGTCACCTACTACGTCTGGCTGTTCATGCTGGTGGCCGTGGTGCTCGACATTGTGTGGATCGTCGCCAAGACCCGCAAGCAGGCCCGAACCGTCGTGCCCGATGCCACACTCAAGATTGGTGACTACCTGTACGGCGCGATGCGGTCGCTCACGCTGCGCCGACTGCGCCTTCCGCCGCCGAAGTTCCGGGCGGGCGGTAAACCAGTGGTTCCCAAATCCCGCTAGCCCAGTACCCTCCCCCTATGGACCATCGTCATCTCGGCCGCAGCGGCCTGCTCGTCAGCGAACTGATCTACGGAAACTGGATCACCCACGGCTCACAGGTCGAGGAAGACGCCGCCCGCGCATGTGTTGAAGCGTCTCTCGACGCCGGCATCACCACGTTCGACACCGCCGACGTGTACGCGGGCACCCGTGCCGAGGAGGTTCTCGGCCGCGCACTCAAGGGCCAGCGACGCGAGGGCCTCGAGATCTTGACCAAGGTGTTCTGGCCCACCGGTCCGGGAGTCAACGACCGCGGCCTCTCGCGCAAGCACATCATGGAGAGCATCGAGGGCTCACTGCGCAGGCTGCAAACCGACTACGTCGACCTCTACCAGGCCCACCGCTACGACTATGCGACCCCGCTCGACGAGACCCTCCGCGCCTTTGACGACCTCGTTCGCCAAGGCAAGGTCCTTTACGTTGGGGTATCCGAGTGGCGCGCCGAGGAAATCCGCGCAGCGGTGGAGATGGCCCAGCAGATGGGCTTCGACCGTCTGGTGTCGAACCAGCCGCAGTACTCGATGCTCTACCGCGTGATCGAGGCCGAGGTCGTGCCCACCAGTCTCGAACTCGGGCTTGGCCAGATCGTCTGGTCGCCGCTCGCGCAGGGCGTGCTCACCGGCAAGTACCTGCCCGGACAGCCGCACCCCGAGGGCAGCCGCGCCACCACCGACGACGGCGACCGCTTCATGCCCCAACTACTCGCCGAGCCGGTGCTCACGGCGGTGCAGGGCCTTCGTCCGATTGCCGACGACCTTGGCCTGTCGATGGCCCAGCTCGCCCTCGCGTGGGTGCTGACTCAGCCTGGCATGTCGGCGGCGATCATTGGCGCCACGCGCGCCGAGCAGGTGGTCGACAACGTCAAGGCAGCCGGCATGCGCCTCGAGGCCGACGTGCTCGCCCGCATCGACGAGGTGCTGGGCTCGGTGGTGGTCTCCGACCCGGCTCGCACGGTGTCACCGGCCGCCCGCCCGTAGCCCTACTCACGCCAGGCCTCGTGTTCGGCCCGATCGACTCAGCCGGGGTCAGCAGGGTGCAAGCTCATGCCCGTGTACACCACCCGCTCGTTCTCGAGCAGTGCCACCGAGTCGACCCCGGCGTCGAGCAGTTCGCGCCACGACTCGCCGATCCAACTCTCGGCGTCTGCCTGCGAGGGGAACGACGGCGACACGGGAGGAGCCGAGTCAGAGGTGGCATTCGAGGTCATCGTGTACGTCCAGGTCCAGGGCATGGGCCGAGTGTAGGCGGGTGCGCCGTGTCGCGTGGTGGACCCCGACCCCCTCGGCGTGGTTGACTGCTCGCACCAACTGAATCGTTGATTCCGAGGTCCAGGGGAAGCCGGTCTAAGTCCGGCGCTGACCCGCAACCGTAGGCCGTCACAGTTCCTCATCACGAACTGCGCAGCAAGCCGGAGCACCTGGCGGAATCTTCAAGCTCCCCAACACCGTCGAGGTCTACGGGGCGGAGCGCAGGTCACGACTGGACCCGTGACGTCCGCCCCCCGTGCCGCTCATTGAGCGCGCGGGGGTTTGTCGTCTGGGCGGCCCACACCGGGCTGCCCGATCGGAGGCTGTCTCTCGCCTGTTGTCCGTCGCGCGCCGCCATCTGGAGGAATCACGTGACGACCACTCGCACCACCCGCACGATGGCCCTCGCGCTTCTGCTCACCCTGCTCACGGCACTGCTCGCCATGGGAGCGGCCGCTCCCGCCCAGGCCGAGACTTACTACCGCTACTGGACCGAGTGGGTCGGCACCAATGGCACCTGGAACTTCGCCACGGTGAGCCCAGACGCCTCCATCCCAGCCGACGGCGCCGTGAGCGGCTGGCGCTTCGAGATCGCCGGGGAGTCGGGCTCGGCCCGCACGCCTCGCATTGCGCCCGACTTCGCCGCCATCTGTGGATCCACTGCTGCCGTGGCAGGCAGCAAGCGTGTCGCGCTGGTGATCGACTACGGCGTTCCGGCCGACGCACCCGAGGGCTCGACACCACCTGAGCCCGAGGTCGGCTGCACGGTGACGCCAGTGAACTCCAACTCCCTGCAGGTGCTCGCGACCGCGGGCAGCCAGCGGCTCGACAAAACCCTGCTCTGCGCCATCGATGGCTACCCGGCGACCGGCTGCGGCGACGTGGTGCCGGGCGCAACCCCGCCCCCGACCTCGGAGCCCACGCTGCCGGTGCCAGTGGCTGCTGCTAGTGCCAGCGCAACCAGCACGACCGACACCACCAGCACCTCGTTTCCCATCGTTCCCCTCGTGATCGCCCTGATCGTGCTGGTACTCGCCCTGCTGGCCTTCCGCATGAGCAGGAAGTCACGGGGATAATGACGGCGCGATATCTCCACCCCGGAGCGTGGTGGCTGTGGGCCCTCGGGCTTGCAGCCGCCGCGTCGCGCACCACAAATCCGCTGGTCTTGCTACTCATCCTGGCCGTGGCCGCCCTCGTGGTGTCGGCACGCAAGCCTGACGCCCCGTGGTCGCGATCGTTTGGGGCGTTCCTCAAGCTCGGACTCGTCGTGATTGTGGTGCGACTGGTGTTCCAGGTGATCTTCGGGGCCAGGCTGGGCAGCACCGTGCTGCTCGGCCTGCCCTCGCTGGGGCTGCCCGAGTGGATGGCGGGAGTGCGCGTGGGTGGCGACATCACACTTGAGTCGATGCTCACCGGCCTGTACGACGGGCTTCGGCTCGCTGTACTGCTCGCCTGCGTCGGGGCGGCGAACTCGCTGGCGTCGCCGGCGCGACTGCTCAAGAGCGTGCCGCCCGCGCTGTACGAGGTGGGCGTGGCCCTGGTGATCGCGCTCACGTTTGCTCCCCTACTGATCGAGGACATCGAGCGGGTGCGCACCGCGCAGCGGTTGCGTGGGCGCGCCACCCGCGGGCTGCGCGGAATTGCTGGCGCCGCCATTCCTGTATTCGAGGGAGCACTCGACCGGAGCATTACCCTCGCCGCAGCCATGGATTCACGAGGCTACGGGCGCACCGCCGCGGTGACGGCCTCGCGGCGACGCACCACGTCGCTGCTGCTACTCGGAGGTTTGGTGGCCATCGGCATCGGTACCTATGGCGCGCTGGCCGATGGCTCGTCGGCGCTGGTCAGCGCCCCGCTCGCGGTACTCGGAGTCATCTCGGCAGTGGTGGCGCTGCGCCTTGCCGGCGCTCGCGCCATCCGCACTCGCTACCGGCCCGACCCGTGGAGCTGGCCCGAGTGGGCCGTGAGTGCCTCAGGCATCGTCCCCGCGGTGGTGATTGGTGTGGCGGCGGCGGCCGCCTGGCCCGGCATGATCCCGGTGGTGGTACCCGCCACCTTCCCCGACCTGCCGCTGCTGCCCGCCCTTGCCGTGCTGGTTGCTGCTCTCCCGATGGTCGCGGCCCCACCCCTGCCACGACCGCGTGCCAGCAGGCCCGCGGTGCCAGACCTCGCGGCGGTGCCCGCGTGATTTACTTCGACCATGTGACCGTCGTGTACGACGGAGAGACGCGCCCGGTGCTCAACGATGTGACGCTGCATATTCCTGAGGGCGAGCTCGTGCTGGTGGTGGGGCGCACCGGAAGCGGCAAGTCGACGCTGCTGCGCGCGGTGAACGGTCTCGTGCCCCACTTCACCGGGGGGACCCTCACCGGCCGGGTGACGGTGGGCGGCCGCGACACACGCACCCATCCCCCGCGCGAGCTCGCCGACCTCGTGGGAGTTGTGCCCCAAGATCCCGCCAGCGGCTTCGTGACCGACATCGTTGAGGACGAGCTCGCCTATGGCATGGAGAGTCTGGGACTGGCGCCCGACGTGATGAGGCGCCGCGTCGAGGAAACTCTCGACCTGCTCGGGCTCACCGACCTGCGCGACCGCGCCCTGCTGTCACTGTCGGGCGGTGAACGCCAGCGAGTTGCCATCGGCTCGGTGCTGACGACCCACCCGAAGGTGCTCGTGCTCGACGAGCCGACGTCGGCCCTCGATCCCGGGGCAGCCGAAGAGGTGCTGGCTGCCCTTCAACGACTTGTGCACGACCTCGGAGTCACCGTGCT
>WLOZ01000206.1 GCA_009699025.1 Actinomycetota bacterium | reverse complement strand
TTCTCATCGGTGCTCTCGGTCATGAGCATGGCGAGAACCAGAAGCGCGTTCAGCCGTGACAGGTGGTCGCGCTCCTCGAGGCCAACCGAGGCCTCGAGCGTCATGCCGACCGAGCCTGTGACTTCGCGGCCAGGTATTCGTCGGGCTCGAGGTAATAGGGGTTATCGAGCAGAGTGCCGCACAGCAGGAGCTTGGGGTGGGTGCGGAGTAGGTCAACCACGACCCGTCCGTCGAAGAGGTCGAGGTCGTAGAGACACATGATCACCTGCGGGTACAGAGGCAGGAAGCGGTTGAGCTCGCACTCGTAGTCGAGGAGGTCCTCAACCCCGGGCAGCTCGCGCAGTGCCCAGCTCATCTCACCGCAACTGCGGGAAAATGTGTAGGCGCCGCTCGACAGGCTCTCGCGAGTTGCGGAGTCCCAGAAGGCGATCATGGCTTCCTTGGAGAAGGTGCCGTCGCGGAGGTAGGTGTCACCCGAGCGGAGAACGTCGAGGCAGGACACCTCCGCGTCGAGGTCGGTGACGAAGTGGGCGCGCAGCTCGTCAGGCTCAACCTGGTCGAGTACCACCACGCAGTGGTCGCCTGCGTCGATGCCGGCGCGAAGGTAGGCGAGGAGCACTTCGTCGCGCCCCTCGGACCCTCGGTAGAAGGCGCAGATGTGATCGCCAGCATTGAGCCGCACACCTGGAAGGCCGAACTGGATCGGATCCGGCATGGACGCCGCCTCTCAGCGTGGGAGATTACTCACAGGCTAGGCCTGCGTGGGCCAACTATCTAGTCCCGGAAGGACAGGACTTCATAGATCTCTAGCCTTGACGAGACAGAATCCGGACCACTGGCGTGCGCGGGCGCCCTACTTGCCGTGCGTGTCCCAGTGCGCACCAAACAGGTCCTGCTCGGTGAACGCCTTCGGGGCGATGGTGCGCGACACCCAGGTGAGATTCACGAAGTGACGGGCGTTCACATTCTCAGTGGTGATGTTCCCGCCCCAGGTGCCGCACGAGAGGCTGAGCGTGAACGGCAGCCCGTTGCGGGCACTGCCCGCGCCCTCGTTGAGGTTCTGGTTCACCATGACCCGCGCGGTGCGCGTTCCGAAGGCGAGCGCGTCGACGTGCGCGTCGGTGCTCGTGTGGATTCCGCACGTGTGGCCGAGGCCCTGGTAGGCGGTAATCGCGTTAATGACGTCGACCGCTTCTTGAATGTCACTGCCGTAGCGGTAGATGGCGAGCACGACCGAGAGCTTCTCGCCCGAGAAGGGGTGGTCGGGCCCGGTGCCGTTCTCCTCGACCATGAGGAAGGCGGTGTCGGCCGGCACCTCGATGCCCGCGAGGGCCGCGATCGTAGCTGCGGGCTTGGCAATCACATCGAGGCTGGGGATGTGACCGCCATCGGGCCACATCGCGGCCTGCAACCGCGCCTTCTCGTCGGCGTTGCACAGGTAGCCACCCGAGGCGAGCAGGCGCTGCATCAGGTCGTCGTAGACGGCGTCAGCAACGACCAGAGAGTTGTCGGCGAGGCAGCTGGTCGCGAGGTCGAACGTCTTGCCGGCAACGATCATCGCCGCGGCGTCGGCAAGGTCGGCGGTCTCGTCGATAACGTGCACCGAGTTGCCAACGCCCACGCCGTAGGCAGGCGTGCCGCTGCTGTAGGCGGCCTTGACCATCGCCGCCCCACCCGTGGCAACGATGACGTCGGCCTGCCGCATTAGCTCGCGGGTCTTGTCGATTGACGGCGAGCTCAGGCTCAGGACGAGGTCCTCGGGGGCTCCGACCTGCGCGCAGGCCGCGCGCATGAACCCGACCGCGAGCTCGCTGGTCTTGCGGGTGCGCGGGTGGGGGGCGATCACGATGGCGTTGCGTCCCTTGAGTGCCATCAGCACCTTCATGGGCGGGGTGGCATCAGGCCCGGTGGTGGGAATCAGTGCGGCCACCACTCCCACGGGCTTGGCGATCTTCACCAGCCCTCGTGCGGGGTCCTCCTCGACGATGCCCACGGTCTTCATGTCGCGCATGTCTGCGAGGAGACCGTTGACCCGGCGCTGGATCTTGGTGAGCTTGTCGGCGTAGGTACCGAAGCCACCCTCGTCGACAGCCAGTTGGGCCAGGGCCTCGGCGTGGTCGGGGCGCACGATGGACCAGCCGACCGCTGTAACCAGGGCATCGACTCGCGCCTGGTCCCAGTCGGCGATGGCCTCCTGGGCGGCCCGGGCTCGCGCCACGATGGCTCCGACTTCCTCGGCCACTGACGTGTCAGGGGTCGAAGGGGTCGAAGGGGTGGTCGGGGTGGTCGGGATGGTTGCGGTGTCAGTGATCGCCATGCCTAGAAGGATCACTCCATCCTGTGGCTGCGGTGACCGACCGCGGCGGTTGAAGGTTGCGATGAACATCACCCTGTGAGGACATGTACCCTCACGACGTTCGCAGCGAGGGTACAGACATGGATATCAGAGAACAGCACCTGAGCAATGCCGAGTGGCGCACGCTCATCGACGAGTTCGAGGCGGGCGAGCACGACGAGCCGATCATCAACATCGATCCCGACGACCACCGCGAGTTCGACGCCATCTTCGTGGGCGGCGGCGCGGGCGGGCGCTTCGGCTCGGCGTTCCTCAAGGCGCGAGGCGGCCGTCAGCTCACCATCGACCGCTGGCCCTTCCTTGGCGGATCATGCCCCCACCTCGCGTGTGTGCCCCATCACCTGTTCTCAGAGGCGGCCCGCGAGCTCGACCTGGCGCGCCTGCTGGCGGGTCGCTTCTGGTATCCGGAGTTCGACGAGAGCAAGGCGTCGATCCTCGACATGGTTGAGCTGTTCAAGAGCGGCCGAAACAGCGCCCACTCGTTCATGAACTGGCAGAGCAAGGAGCAGTTGGGGATGGAGTACATCCTCAACGCCACCGCCACGGTGATCGATGCCCACACCGTGGAGGCCGCGGGTCGCCGCTTCACCACCAAGAACCTGGTTCTCGGCACGGGGGCGAGCACCCGCGTGCCCGAGGTGCCAGGAATCGACCTTCCCGGAGTGTTCGACTACGCGACCCTGATCGAGGAGCTCGACTACAACCCGCGGTCGTGCGTGATCATCGGCGGGTCGAAGGTGGCCATCGAGTACGGGTCGTTCTTCCAGGCGGCCGGCTGCCAGACGACGATTCTCGCGCGCAGTCCGCTCATGACAGGAAAGGGCCTCCACCACGTCGACGACGACCTGCGCGAGTACGTCGTGCACGGGATGCGCCTGCGCGGAATGGAGATCCACGATGGCACCGAGACGCTGGAGGTGCTCGGTGACACCCGGGCGACCGGCGTGAGGGTGCGGCTCTCTGACGGGACCGTGCGTGACATCCCCTGCGACATGGTCTTCATCGGAACGGGTGAGCGTGCCAACTCCGACGAGTACGTGGCCACGTTGGGAGTTGCGGTCGACGACCGCGACTCCATCATCGTCGACGGGAACATGCGCACCAACATTCCGGGTGTGTACGCGATCGGTGACATCATCGGCCCACCCATGGAGATGTTCAAGGCGCGCAAGTGCGGCATGACCGCGGCGCGCAACATCATGGGCGAGGACTACTCGTTCGACTTCAGCGAGTACCCCGACTTCCTGCACTCGACCTATGAGGTCACGTGGGTCGGGCTGTCCGAGCGGGAGGCGCGCGAGAAGTACGACGACGTCATCGTGATTCAGATGCCGCCGCCCGGGGTTCCGTACGGTGACATCCCGCTTCCGTGCGCCGAGGGCACGATGCTCATGGCCTTCACGCACCCGGAGCGCACCGGGTTCCAGAAGGCGGTCTTCGACGGTGCCACCCGCAAGCTCGTGGGGGCGCATCACGTGGGGTACGGCGCGAAAGACGGCTTCCAGTACCTCGACTACCTGATTCACAGTACCGACGGGCTCACCATCGACCAGCTCGCAGAGATGAATGAGCTGTTCCTCAACCCGAGCCACTTCATCCAGTTGTCGCGGCTGCGCGCGGGGTCGATGGAGCTCTCGTCGCTGTAGCTCGACCGAACCACCGATCCACCCGATTGCTGACGGACTCATCGCCCACGGACACGTGAGCGATGAGTCCGTCAGCGTTGGTGGTGAGTGGGGCAGCAGTCAGCCGGCTGGGGTTGCCCTGGCGAGCTCGGCTGCCCGTCGGCGCAGGGCCTCCAGCGACTCGAGACCCGCGCGTCGACGCTCGGTGAACCACGCGCGCTGATCGGCGATCAGCGGACGCAGCGACTGCATCTCTGCTCTCACTGAGTCGGGAGCGCATCCACCGCTCTCGCGACGGGAGGCCACGAGCGACACCACGTCGAGCACCGAGTCGAGGTCGATGGCCCGGGCGGCAGCAGGCAGGCGAGCGCCGGTGACCTCGGCCGCGGCCGAGTCGAGCCCCTCCATGGTGAGGGGGGTGCTGGTACTGAGAGCGACGGCCACGGCCCGACCCACGATGCGGTAGGCGGTTCGGTAGTCGAGGCCGCCACGCAGCACGAGCTCGTCGGCAATATCGGTTGAGGCCGTTTGCTGGTCGGCGGCGCTTACCGCCAGCGCTTCCCTGTTGACGTTGAGGGTTCGCACTACGACCGTGGCCAGCCGCACGAGGCGGGTGGCCAGCTCGAGTGACGACGTGACCTCGCCATACGAGTGCAGCCAGTTGTCGGTGGCCGCCGAAGGGGTGCGAGCGGTAGCGACAGTTCCTGTGAGCCGGCCGATCATCGTGCTGGCCCCGGCCCTGATCACCGAGAGCGCGTAGGGGTTGCGCTTCTGCGGCATGAGCACCGAGGCGCGACACAGGGAGGCATCGACGGTGACCAGCCCGAAGCCCGCGCTGGCGAAGATCTGAAGGTCCTCGGCGAGCCGGTC
>WLOZ01000205.1 GCA_009699025.1 Actinomycetota bacterium | reverse complement strand
GCGCTGCCACTGGTGGTGGTGGCCGCGGTCAAGCTCGGACCTCAAGCGAGCACCTCCGGCGGAGGAGGCGGCTTCGGCGGAGGCAACCTTGACCTCGTGGGTCTGGCCACCACCGGAGCGTGGAACTTCGCGGTGACCATGCTGCTGTTCGCGTCGGGGCTGCTGCTGGTGGTGCTGGCCGCACTCTTTCTGGGTGACACCGTGGCCAGCGAAGCATCGTGGTCGACCCTGCGCTACCTACTCACCGCGCCGGTGCCGCGGCGGCGACTGCTGGCCACCAAGGCGATTGTGGGGCTGCTGCTCACCCTCGGCGTGCTGCTGACCCTCGTCGTGACCTCGCTGGTGGTGGGACTGCTCGCCTTCGGGTCCACCGGGCTCACCAGTCCCACCGGAGGCAGCTTCGACACCTCGCAGTCGCTGCAGCGGGTGGCACTCGTCACCGCCTACATCGCGCTCACCCTGCTGATTCCAGCGGGAGTGGCCTTCCTGATGGGCGTGCTCACCGACGTGCCGCTGGGCGCGGTGGGGTCGGCGGTGATGATCGTGATCGTCAGCACGATTCTCAACCGGCTCGAGCCGCTGGGCGACCTGCGCCGACTGCTGCCCACCGACTACGGCGCCGCCTGGGCCGACGCGCTGGGCTCCGACGTGGTGTGGGGCCAGATGGCCACCGGCGCCGCTTATGCGTGTGTGACCTTCGCTGTGATGCTCACCGTCGCGGTACTGCGCTTCGAGCGTAAGGACATCGTGTCGTAGACGCCAACGGGGTGGGCCCCGACTCTGGGCTGTCAACACGCAGCGTGACACTCCGACTCCACCCTGCTAGCGAACAGTGTGACCGTGTGGTAACTTACTGGCATGAGACGTCGACGTTGGGTGACCGCGGGAATGGTGGGTGCCGTCGCGGCCCTCACGATTCTTGCCGCGGGCCCAGCCAGCGCTCTTGCCCCTGGCAATGTTGCGGCCGGCACGCCGTTGTGGTCACCATCGATATTGAAGGCAAGTGGCTCATTCACGAACAGCGTCACCACTTCGTCGGCCACGTACTCGTACACCCTGCAACTGGTGCGCACCACCACTACCACTAAGCCATCCTGTGGCACCAGTGGCTGTGTCACGGGTGGCTCTCAAGTGCGACTCAACACTGTGACCAGTAGTGTCTCGGTGGCCGCGGGCGGCATCGGTACCATTCCTGTGCTGTCGGTCAAGTGCACGACCAGCTCCACGGCCCGCTTGTACTGGTCGTGGCTCAAGGTTGCCGACTCGTCGGGCAACGTCGTGTACAGCACGTCGTCGGCCTTGAGCGGCAAGCTCTGCTAACTCCGACTTGCTGCGCGAACACCCAGCGTGACCTGTGGGTCACACTCCCACTAGCACTCAGAGTGATGGCGTGGTAACGTACAGGTATGTACAGTCGTCGTTGGGTCACTGCGGGAATGGTGGGTGCCGTCGCTGCCCTCACGATTCTCACCGCGGGCCCAGCCAGCGCGGTCGCGCCCACGAATGTTGCGGCTGGCACGCCGTCGTGGTCACCAGCGACAACGTCATCGCCAGCGATATTGAAGGCAAGTGGCTCGTTTAAGAACAGCGCCACGGGCGCCACGTACTCGTACACCCTGCAACTGGTGCGCACGTCCTCCCCGTCCACGAAGCCGTACTGCCCCACTGTCTCCGGCTGTCTGACTTCGGCGTCGCAAACCCTGTTGAGTAGCTCGGGGCTACAGTCAATCTCGGTTCTCAAGGCCTCCTCGGTCACCGTCCCGACGCTGGCAGTTAAATGCGCCGTCCCCACCCCCACCATCGCCGCCAACCGCTACTACTGGTCGTGGCTCAAGGTTGCCGACTCGTCCGGCAATGTCGTGATGAGCATCTCGTTGTTCCTCGCCGGCAAGTACTGCTAGCCCGGTGGATGCTGCTCGCCCGAGCGAGGGTGGGCGTTTCCCGTCTGTGGGGGGCCCATGAGCGCCATGACCTCCATCACGCGAAAGCCCGCGTTGCGCCGTTTGCCCCTCGCGGCCACACTCCCCATCGTTGTTCTTGCCGCGATGGTGGCCGAGGTCATCATTCACGCCACCGAGGGCTACGTGCGGGCCGACGTGCTGGTTCTGGTGGTGGTCTTCAGCGAGGCGTCACGGCGGCTGGCTGCCGTGGCGGCCGTCGCTGCGTCGCTGATTACCGTGCTCGCTCAAACACCGGGCGACATCAACGCCCTGATGCGACTGGTCATCGCGGTGGCGCTGGCCGCTGGCGGTGCCTGGGTGCTGCGCTCGTTCCACCGGTCCGACGAACTTCGCCCGAGCCTGCGCTTCGGGCTTGTCACCGCGATGCTGCTCGGCCTCTGTGTGGTGGCGTCTCTGCTGCAGATGGCGGCGGTGCTCGGAGTGGCCGAGGCGGTCGACGCCGGCGACTTCTGGGTGAGGTTCTTCCGCCGCGCCGTTCCCATCGGGGCGGCCATGATGCTGGGCGCCGCCCTCTGGGCCCGGCCTCTCAGCGGTGGCGCCTCGCGGTGGCTCAGCCGGCTGTCGCTCGGTTTCGTCATCGTGGGGCTGGCGCTCGTCGCCCCCTACCTGACGTCGGCCTACTGGGCCTCGCAGGAGGCCGACACCCTAGTCGCGGCCGCCGCCACGGCGTCGAGTGCGCTCAACGCCGGCATCGGTGACGACTTCAACGCCTACCTAGCCCGGGCCGGCACGGCTCCCCGCAGCCCGTTCGTCAATCAGGCTGGCTTTGCCGCCGTGAACCAATCGGTGCTGCTCGGCAATACGTCCCTCTCGGCGCTGGCACTCCTCGCGCCCAAGGGAAATGGCTACGTGATGAAGTACGAGATTGACCGCCTCGGTGGCACCAAAGCTCTCGCGAAAGTGCTGGGCACCAAAGCCGCCGATGCCCCGCTGGTTGCCAAGTCGGGAGAGGTGGGCGCGCCCCTGCTGCTTGGCATTCGCAAGGTTCCAGGTTCCGATGGTGTGGCGGTGCCGAGCCTGGTGTTCGTTTCTCCGCAGGCGACGAAGCAGCCCGGAGACCCGGAGTTCCTGGTGGTGGCCATCTCCATTCCGGTGAACATGGCCGACGCGATCGACACGGTCGGACCCGACTCTGGCAACATCCACTTCTCCCTGGCCCAGGCCACGCCCGCCGAGCCTGGCCAGAAGCCTCTATCGCTGGAGTTTGGCCCTCCGGCCAAGGAGGGCTCCGTCGCGGTCTCCGCTCCAGACGCGATCAGCTTTGGCGACCTACCCGTGCTGGTCTCCGCCTCCGCCGCCGAGGGGTTGGGAATTCCTCGGGTGCAGCAGGTTCTCACGCTGGTGGCCGAGGTGCTGCTGGCACTCATCGGCCTGCTGCTCTTCCTACAGGCCGCCAACTCGCGTTTCCGCGTGCAGCGCTCGCTCGAGCAGCGCGAGGCGCTGCTGGCTGCCGCGATCGAGGCAGCCCCCGGCCTCGTTCTCCTCGTCGACCGCGACTCGCGGGTGGTGATGGCCAACTCGACCACCGCCGAGCCCGACTCAACGCTGGTGGGTCTGACCGTGCTCGACACGATGCCGTTCGAGCTCGGTGCGGGCGAGCGCGAGCGGATTGACAAGGCGATCCGCGGGGCGGTGGCGGGCGAGCCCGCACGCATCGAGTCGCTCGACATGGGCTCGAGTAGCACGGTGCGCATCCACGAGATCTCGGCCACGCCAGTGGCGGGCCACCGCGACCTGCCAGCCGCTGCGCTGGTGCAGGTTCTCGACGTCACCGACGCTCGTCGGGCCCTGATGCGCGACGCCCAGAGCGAGCGGCTCGAGTCGCTGGGCGCGATGGCTGGCGGGCTCGCGCACGACTTCAACAACCTGCTCTTCATCATTAGCGGGTACCTGCAGCTGATGCAGAACGACCGGCGCATCCGGGGCGAGGCCGACCTCGAGCGCTACCTCCAGCACGCGGGCGACGCCGCTGAGCGCGGGGCCGAGATCGCGAAGTCGCTGCTGTCGGTCACACGCAGCCAGCCACTGCAGGCAAGCGCACTCAACCTCGGCACGTTCTTGCAGGGCATCGTGCCCCTGGCGGGGCAGGCGCTCGGCGCGACCCGGGCCATCGACCTGCGGGTGGGCACTGGCACTCTCGACGTGGTGGTCGACGCCGCGCAGCTGTCGAGCAGCGTGCTGAACCTGGTCGTCAATGCGCGAGACGCCACGGCGACCGACGGGTCGGTGCTGCTCAGCGTCGATCGGCGGCACGTCGACGACGGCGAGGCAGACCTGAGCGAGGGCGACTACATCGTGATCGAGGTCAGCGACGATGGCGAGGGCATGTCGCCCGAGGTGCTCGAACGTGCCTTCGAGCCGTTCTACACAACCAAGGCTGTGGGGCAGGGCTCCGGACTCGGACTGGCCAGTGTGTATTCCTTCGCCCGTCAGAGCGGGGGGATAGCCACCATCCGGTCGCGCGAGGGGGTGGGCACGACCGTTTCGATCTTGATTCCCGCCGTGTTGGGGCAGCAGGCCACCGGACCTCGCCCGATGGTTCCCGAGGTCACCGGTGCGGTCACGAGGGTGCTCATCGTCGATGATGAGCAGACCCTCGCCGGTCTCGTGGGCGGATGGATCGCCGACATGGGAGTTCAGGTGCGCACGGCCAACTCGCTTGAGTCAGCGCTCGCCGTCGCTGCCGAGTTCTCACCCGATACCCTACTTACCGATATGAACATCGGAGCAGACGTCGACGGTCTCGATGTGGCGGCGCGCGTGACTCTGGCCCACCCCGACATCTCGGTGATCTTCATGACGGGGTTCTCCGACCGTATGCAGCAGCTGCAGCAGCGCGGCATGGTCACCCTCGCGAAGCCGTTCGGGCGTCAGGACCTTTACCGGGTTCTGT
>WLOZ01000204.1 GCA_009699025.1 Actinomycetota bacterium | reverse complement strand
TACCACATGGCCGAGGCCGGTGCCACGCCCGTGCAGGAGATCGCCTTCACGTTGGCCGATGGCATCGAGTACGTGCGCGCGGCCCTCGCCACCGGTCAGGACATTGACGAGTTTGGCCCTCGGCTGGCGTTCTTCTTCGTGGCCCGCACCACGCTGCTCGAGGAGGTCGCCAAGTTCCGGGCGGCCCGGCGTATCTGGGCCCGTGTCATGCGTGACGAATTCGGTGCCAAGGACCCCAAGAGCCAGATGCTGCGGTTCCACACCCAGACCGCGGGGGTGCAGCTCACGGCGCAGCAGCCGGAGATCAATCTGGTGCGCGTGGCCGTACAGGGCCTCGCCGCGGTTCTCGGCGGAACCCAGTCGCTGCACACCAACTCGTTCGACGAGGCCATCGCGCTGCCGTCGGAGAAGGCCGCCCGGCTCGCACTGCGCACTCAGCAGGTGCTGGCCTACGAAACCGATGTCACTTATACCGTCGACCCCTTCGCGGGCTCGTACGTGGTCGAGGCGCTCACCGACGAGCTCGAGGCTGCCGTGGTTGACCTGATGACGCGCATTGAAGACATGGGTGGTGCCGTGGCCGCGATCGAGCAGGGCTTCCAGAAGAGCGAGATCGAGCAGTCGGCGTACGCAATCTCGCAGCAAATCGACGCGGGTGAGCGGGTGGTGGTGGGCGTCAACAGGTTCACTGTCGAGTCGGAGGAGCACTACGAGCCGCTGCGGGTCGACCCGGCCATCGGTGCCGAGCAGGCCGAGCGGCTCGCCACCCTGCGACGTGAGCGCTCGACGCCGGAGGTTGAGGCGGCGCTAGCCGACATTGCCCGCGCGGCCGAGTCGGGCGACAACGTGCTGTACCCCATGAAGCGGGCGCTGGCCGCCCGAGCCACCGTGGGCGAAGTGTCTGACGCCCTCCGCGGAGTGTGGGGCCAGTACATCCCGCCCGACGTGTTCTAGCACCACCCCAGGGCGTCGCGAGGACGTCTCACCCCATCACCTGGAGGCTGACATGCCCGAGCTCATCGAGTCGCCGTCGCGAATCCCGGTTCCAGGCGGTAAGTCGATCAACGAGTACGTGGGCCGCGTGGTTAACGGCGAGTCCGTCGTGTCGATCGCCCACATGATCGCCCCCGGAGGCTGGATCGAGCCCGCGCAGACTCCGGAGTTCGACGAGTACACGCTCGTGCTGGTAGGTGCGCTGCATGTCGAAACCGACGCCGGCCCTCTGGTGGTGCGGGCCGGCCAGGCGTTGATTTCGCGCGCCGGGGAACGTGTTCGCTACAGCACGCCCGAGGGCCCGGGCGCGTCGTACGTCGCGGTGTGTCTGCCCGCGTTCAGCATCGACCTCGTGCGCCGCGACGACGAAGACGCCTGACATGGCCCTGGCCGACGGTGTCATCGGCAAGGCCCCGAAGGTGCTGTTGCACGACCACCTCGATGGAGGGTTGCGTCCTCAGACGGTGCTCGACCTAGCTCGTGAGTGCGGCTACACCTTGCCCACCACCGACGTCGACGCGCTGGCGCACTGGTTTCACGACGCCGCGCTGTCGGGTTCGCTCGAGACGTACCTCGAGACCTTCGCCCACACGGTGGGCGTGATGCAGACCCGCGAGTCGCTGGTGCGGGTGGCGCGCGAGTGCGTCGAGGACCTCGCAGCCGACGGTGTCGTGTACGCCGAGGTGCGCTATGCCCCCGAGCTGCACACCGCCGGTGGACTGCAACTACCCGAGATCGTTGAGGCCGTGCTCGAGGGCTTTGAGAGTGGCTCGCAGGCGGCTGCCGAGAGCGGAACCCCGATCGTGATGAGGGTCCTGCTCACCGCCATTCGCACCGCGGCCAACTCGCAGGAGGTCGCCGAGCTCGTGGTGCGCTATCGCGACGCCGGCGTGGTGGGATTCGACATCGCCGGTGCCGAGGCTGGCCATCCACCCACCCGGCACCTCGCGGCCTTCGAGTACCTCAAGCGGGAGAACGCGCACTTCACCATTCATGCAGGCGAGGCCTTCGGGCTGCCGAGTATCTGGGAGGCGCTGCAGTGGTGCGGTGCCGATCGTCTCGGCCACGGGGTTCGTATCATCGACGATATTGAGGTGCTGCCCGATGGCCAGGTGCGGTTGGGCCCGCTCGCCTCGTACGTGCGCGACCGACGCGTACCGCTGGAGATGTGCCCCACTTCCAACGTGATGACTGGCGCCGCGGCGTCCATCGTCGAGCACCCCATCGGGCTGTTGGCGGCGCTGAAGTTCAGGGTCACGGTCAACACCGACAACCGGCTCATGAGCAACACCTCGATGACTAGGGAGATGAGCCAGCTAGCACGGGCCTTCGGGTGGGGGCTGCGCGAGTTCCAGTGGCTCACCGTGAACGCGATGAAGAGCTCGTTCCTGCCCTTCGATGAGAGGCTCGAGCTGATTGACACGGTGATCAAGCCCCGATACGCCGCGCTGGCCTCCGAGGTGCTCTCGGGCTGACCGGACTTAGTGGGTGGGCGTCGCCCGAGTGAACGAGTGCTGCTCGCCCACCGTGTCGAAGCCCAGACGGGCGTACCACTCGCGCGGCCAGTCGTCGCGCAGCGCGGTAAGAACGAGCACCCGCACCCCGAGACGGTGAGCCTCGCCACAAGCGGCGCGCATCAGCGACCGGCCGAGGCCGCGCTGGCGGTGGTCGGGGTGCGCGCTGACCGCGTCGACCTCGGCGATTCCGCCGCGAGCGATGAGGTCGCAGCTCGCCACCACGTGGCCGGAGTCGTCGCGGGCAGCCAGCCGCACCACGGTCGATCCAATGTCGAGCAGGGCCCGTCGATCGACCAGCTGCCTGATCTGATCGGTGCTTGCCCCGGGCAAATCGATACCCCACAGCGTGGTCACCCACTCGGCGACGCCGGGCTCGTCGGTGGCGGCAACCGGCGATTCGGCACCGGTCTCGATGGCGTCTAGATCGGTGACACGCCGCGTCATGACCACCATCGGCTGGTGTGAGTAGCCAGCGTCCACGAGGTGCTGCGCCCACTCGGCCGACACGCTGGCGAGGATGGTGACCTGGCGGTGCCCGGCGTCGGCGAGGTGGTGCTCAGCGGCGGCCACGACCTCGTTCGCTGGCATGTCATCGAGCACGAGCACCGCGTTGTTGTCGTACGAGAAGGGGTATCGGTCGTCACGCACCCCGATCATCGAGTCGCCCAGGCTGACAAGCTGGTGGGCCCGTACTTGCATCGACTCGAGCAGGAAGGCGCGCGCGGTGTCGAGGCCCGCCGACAGAGTGGCCTCAGGGAGCCTGATCCGCAGCGCCTCGTCGGCGAGTGTGAATCCGAGCGCCTCGTAACGAGCGCGGGCGGGGTTGCCCTCAGTGACGGTGAGAGTGAGGTGAGGCTCGCCGCGGTCGCGCAGGCGTGCGATGGCTCGCTTCAGCAGCAGGGTGCCAAGGCCGCGATGGTCGGGATGTCTCCACACGTCGGCAACCCACGGGCCGCCGTGGGGCGATCGTCCATGGCGCTGGTTGATGAGCAGGCCGGCGACCACCTCGTCACCGTTCATCACGAGCGCCGACTCCGGCACCAGTGGCCCGAGGATCTCGCCCCCAACGATCAGCACCATCAGCCCGATGTTCAGCCCGATGTCGGGGTCGTGGTCGGGGTGGCCCGGTGGATAGGCCTCGCGCTGCGAGGGCATCAGGCTCATGATGTCGAGGGTCGAGGGGTCCACTCCGACGAAGTTGAGGCCATCGGGCAGCGTGGGCTCATGCCAGTCGGTGCCAGCGAGGTTGGTGTCGATGGCGAGCGTGTGAGCGTGTCGCACGGTCATCGCCCCGCGCTCGAGCAGCGCGCGGCCGAGGGCTGGGTCGGCTGCCAGCTGCCAGCCCGGAAGGCGGTCGAGCACGAGGTCGATGATCTGAGCCTCGTCGAGGTTCGACTCGAGGAGGTCAGCCAGAGGTGCGCCATCACGAGTGTCGCGGAGGTAGCTCACCCCGGAAATCCCCTCGCGAGTGAGCAGGACTTCGCGCGGCTCATCCGCGACGTCGTGGTGGGTCACGATGTCACGGTAGTGGCGGGCAGGAGTTGCAGGGCCGAGGGTGGACGCCGCTGCGGTAGATTCGCTGATGAGACGCCTGCTGAGTGGACCGGCCATCGGCGCGTCAACGTCCAGAAGGACTCCTGTGTCTGCCCTTGACCTGACAGCCGACCCCGCCCGCATGCACCGCTTCGACTCCGAGATGACCGACCTGGTCCTTGACTACGTTCGGGCAAGGCTGGAGATGCCCGAGGTACCTCTTGACCATCCCGGTGACGCCGCCACTCTGGGGGCGCTTCTCGACGGCCTGATCACCGATGGTGGCCGTGACCCGCGCGAGGTGCTCGACCTCTACGCCGACCACCTCGCTCTCAATGTGATCTCGGCCGACTCGCCGCGCTTCCTCGCGTTCATCCCGAGCGCCCCTACCAAAGCTGCGCTGCTGTTCGACACGGTGGTGTCGTGCGCCTCGCTGCAGGGAATCTCCTGGCTCGAGGCCGCGGGGGCAGTGGCCGCCGAGAACCAGGCGCTGCGCGTTCTCAGCGATCTCGCGGGTCTGCCCGAGGCCGCCGGCGGTGCCTTCGTCTCAGGTGGCTCGGCGGGCAACCTGTCGGCGCTGGTGGTGGCGCGCGACGTCGCCCGTCGCCGACTGGGCGATCCGCGGGCCCGCCTGCGCGTGGCTGTGAGCAGTCAGGCGCACTCGTCGATCGGCAACACGCTGTCAATCCTCGACCTCGAGCCGCTGGTGGTGCCCACCGTCGACCGCCAGCTCACCGAGGGTGCTGTGCGAGCGGCTCTCGACATGAACGCGGGCTCCGACCCCGTGTGTGCGATCGTGGCCACCGCTGGCACCACGAATGC
>WLOZ01000203.1 GCA_009699025.1 Actinomycetota bacterium | reverse complement strand
GGTGGCAGACTCAGGTCATGGCCCCCTCTCCTGAATCACCCGAAACCCCGAGCGACGACGACTTCCGCGAGAAGTACAAGGCTGCCCTCGAGGCCAAGAAGAACAAGTCGGGTCACGGCAGCGCGGCCCCTACCTCGACCGGATCCTCGGGTTCGGGTCAGGCCAACCGTTCGGGCGGCAAGCGCGAATTCCGCCGCAAGAGCGGCGGCTAGTCGGGTCCTGCCTCTAGCAGACGCCTCCGTTCGCGGTCAACGAGAACGCGCGACGCCTACGAGGCGGGTGTTGAGGTGGGAGTCGGGGGAGGTGTGCCACAGGTGTTGGGCGGTGCCTCTCCGGCAAAGCGCGCGGCCGCCCATTCCATCACTGCGGGCCCGGCTACCACCGACGTGTCCTGATGGTTAACGCCCGGAAGCCACAGGCTGTCGATGGTCACTCCCGCTGCGCACCAGTCGGCATTGAGCTTGATGTTGCTGCTCGCGAGGACGACCGTGTCGTCCATTCCCTGCGCAAGGTACATCGGCATTCCCGCAGGAGGCTGCTGCGGCATTTGCTCGGTGACCGTGGCGCTCCAGTCGGGGTTGCTGAGGGGGCTTGCGGTGAAGAAGGGCCCGTTGATGCGGTTCAGCACGATCGCCGATGCAGCGCCGGCTGCGATGCACTGGGAACTCAATGAGGTGAACTGATTCCTCCCCGACCTCGATAGGGCCGACTGGAAGTCGCGACTCGGGTAGGCCGGCTGCCAGGAGACGATCGCGTAGGAGCCGATGAGCCAGCCCATGGCGTTGTTCCACTGGGCCGCCATGATGGTCGGCAACTCAGCGGCTGGTACGGCCGCGGCGACCCCGCGCAGTGTCAACTCCGGGGCCAGCGCGGCGGCCTGGTCGGCGGTCCAGAGCGCCGCGTGCCCACCCTGCGACGCCCCATAGACAAGCCAGTCGGTGCCGGTGGAGGAGTCGGGGAAGAGTCGGGCCGCGCGCACACTGTTGACCACGTCGCGCGCCTCCTGCTGGCCCACGAGGTAGGTGGGTGCGCCTGGCATCCCCAAGCCCGCGTAGTCGGAGGCCGTGACGACCCAGCCCTCGGCGAGCGCGCGCTCCAGCCAGCCGGTGCTTGAGTAGGCGGTGGCAGCCGAAGGTGCGCACCGCGCGGCCAGTCCGACGGTGCCGTGCGCCCAGGCCAAGATTCTGCGGCCTTCTGCCGGTGCTGGGGTGGTGGGTAGGAAGACCATGCCGCTGACGGCGATGGGGGTCCCGGCGGCGTCAAGCGAGGTGTACGCGATGCGGTAACCCTGTCCGCCGACGACTGCGTACTCCAGTGGCTCGCTGCGGATGATGGTGCCCGGCTGGGCTGGGACCTCGGCCGGCTGGCTGTAGAAGTCAGGCGAGGAGCTCTTGGCCTGGGGGCTGCCAGCGGCGGGAGATGGCGTCGAGGTGGGTGCAGCGTCGTCGTACTCTCCGGCGAGGCCCATCACCGCCCCGGTGACGTAAGACCCCCGGCCCGAGATGATCGCGAAGACGCCCACCGCGACGGTTACCACCACGGTCAGGGCGCCGATGGCCGCCAGCACAAGAATCCACCCGGGGGTTCGCCTCATGGCGTCCGCCTCTCTGGGATGGGCTCTGTGGACGCCCACTCTAGAGCATCTTCCCGGACATCAAGCCCACATCGTGGTGGCGGCCACGGGGTTCCGTGCGCCGATGTGCAACCCTTGGTGAATGCCTCCGCCCTCGCGGGGGATTCAGCGTCGTGTCGAGGAGTCAGCATGAGCGTCGAGTACAAGGTCATCAACCCTGCGACCGGATCGGTCGAGAGCGAATTCCCAACGGCGTCCGACGCCGAGATCACAGCCGCCATCGCGCGCTCCGAGAGCGGCGCCCGTTCGTGGGCCACCGTCTCGATCGCCGATCGGGCCTCGATCATTCACCGCGTCGCCGACCTCTACGCCGAGCGCGTGGCGCCCCTCGCGGCGATCATCACCCGCGAGATGGGCAAAACCACGGCCGAGGCCGTGGGCGAGATCGAGTTCGTGGTTGACATCTACCGCTACTACGCCGACCAGGCACCCACGCTGCTCGCCGACGAGCCCATCCCGGCGTCCACAGGTGGCCACGCGATCGTGCGCAAGTCGCCGATCGGCCCGTTGCTGGGCATCATGCCGTGGAACTATCCCTACTACCAGGTGGCCCGCTTTGCCGGCCCCAACCTGATGGTCGGCAACACGATCCTGCTCAAGCACGCGCCGCAGTGCCCCGAGTCGGCGCTGGCCATGCAGCAACTCTTCATCGACGCGGGTCTTCCCGCCGACGCCTACATCAACATCTTCGCCGACCACGAGCAGGTGGCCGACATCATCGCTGACCCTCGTGTACGCGGGGTCTCGGTCACTGGAAGCGATCGTGCGGGCACAGCGGTGGCAGCGGTGGCGGGAGCACACCTCAAGAAGGTCGTGCTCGAGCTCGGCGGCTCCGACCCGTTCATTGTGCTTGCCACCGACGACCTACCCTCGGTGGTCGAGTCGGCCGTGACCGCGCGCATGGAGAACGGCGGCCAGGCGTGCAACGCGGCCAAGCGCTTCATCGTCATTGACAGCCTCTACGACGATTTCGTCGAGCAGTTGACCGCATCGATGGCGGCGCTCACCACCGGTGACCCCTTCGACGAGTCGATGTCATACGGCCCGCTGTCGTCGGAGGCTGCCGCGGCCGGACTCATGGCGCAGGTGCAGGACGCCATCGACAAGGGCGCCACCGTGCGCACCGGCGGCGGTCGCCCCGAGGGCCCCGGGGCTTTCTTCACGGCCACGGTGCTCACCGATGTAACCGTAGACATGCGTGCCTTCCGCGAGGAGCTGTTCGGCCCGGTCGCCGTGGTGTATCGCGTCAGCGACGTCGAGGAAGCGGTGGCGCTGGCCAATGACACCCCGTACGGACTCGGTGGCGCGGTGTTCCACACCGACCTCGACGTGGCCCGCGATGTCGCCAACCGGCTCGACACCGGCATGGTGTGGATCAACGAGGCCGAGGGCGGCGGCGCCGAGCTTCCGTTTGGCGGCACCAAGCGGTCGGGAGTCGGACGCGAACTCGGCCCCTATGGCATTGACGAGTTCGTCAACCGCAAACTGATCCACACTCCCGCCGAGTAGGGGGCTCAGGGGGTTGAGGGGGTTGAGGGGGCTGAGCTGGAGTCGCCACGTTCGCCGTGGAGACAGTAGTTACATTTCGGATTGAGGCTCGTCGAAGGTACGAAAAGGTACAACATGGTCCAAGGCGCGGCCGGGCCCGAGGTGCCCCCACCACGGGTCGGCCCATCGCCCTGATGAAAGGGCTCGACATGTCTGCTTCGACTCCCTCCGCGAGACTTCGTTCACTCGCAACCGCAGTAGTCGTGACCGCCATCTCTCTAGCATCCATCGGGATCGTTGCCGGGTCCTCCGATGCTCAGGTGGCCTCGAGTGTCTCGCGACAGCGCCCCCTGCCCAGCGCCAGCGTGGGGGTGCAGTCGGCGGTTCGTCACGAAGTGAAATGCATGCGCGCGTACGCGAAGGATCCAGCTAATAATTTCACGAACTACGCGGCGGCGATCGGCGCGCCCGAGGTGACCGACGCGATTCACAGCGGGCTCCAGCCCTGCGCCACCTTCACGGGAAGGGCGAAGGGCGCGAATCAGGTCGCCCAGTTCACCACCTCGCAGTCGTACCCCGGCGGAGTTCAGATCGTGACCTTCGGGGGACCCGACTCCGCGTTCCTCCTCGCTGGAGCGCCCGGCACACCGATTCCTGGGTACACCGACGGGCCGTACGTCGCGCGGTTTGACCCTGCGACAGGCGACCAGATCTGGCGTACCTACCTGCCGATGCTGACGGGCCAGTGGCTGCTGCCCGGCAGCATGGCCGTGGTCAAGGACGGCTCGGTCGATGTGGCGATCGGCCCGCGCGTGTACAAGCTCGACCCCTCGACCGGGGCCATCACCGCCTGGGTGCAGCAGCCGATTCTCGACGGCGAGCCGGAGGACGCGAATCTCGACGGGTTTGCGGTGGCGCCCGACGCACGCGGCACGATCTTGCTCAAGTCTCAGACCCGCTCGCCCGGCTGCCCCACTCAGGGGAGCGGGGCGATGTCAGGGTGCATCGACCAGTACGGCCCGCAGCCGTTCACAACGTTCGTGGCCGTCGACCCCGTGACACTCGAGAACATCGCGGCCATCGAGCTCGACCAGTCGGTAACCGCTCGCCCCATCGTGGTGCCCCACGGCAAGAAGACGTACATCTACCTCTCGGGGGCCACTCACGGGGTGCGCATCATCTGGGACCCGAAGGCACGCACCCTCACACAGGACGCGTCGTGGGCACCGAGCTATCTTCTGCCGGGTCAGGGCGCCGGTGACGCCCCGGTGCTGATGGGCCAGTGGGTCATCTTCAACTCCAATGCGATCACGTCGACCACGATGCACATCTGTGCCGTGGTGGTGCGGCAGTCTGACGACAGTGATGTGCATCGCGTCTGCCCGTGGGGAACGGCGCTGCCCGGCGGTGCGAGCAGCGAGGCGCCCGCCAGCTTCTCGACCGAC
Organism: Actinomycetota bacterium; assembly: GCA_009699025.1. The sequence continues at coordinate 318 of WLOZ01000203.1, read as the reverse complement.
CCCGAGAACAACATGTTCTTTATGCAGGACCTGCTCGTGGGAGGTGTCTTCGGGGTGCACCTCGATCAGGCGACCGGGGCGATGGAGGTGCGGTGGAGTCGGCCCGACTGGCGCACCTCCGACTACTTGGTGACCATGGGGTCGGCCAAGGATCGTGTGGTGATCTCGCAGTACATCGATCCGACCGGCTTCACCGTGGCCGACCTGTTCACTAACGGCTGGCGCGAGAGCGTGCTGTGGGCGAGTGAGGCCACCGGCGCCACCGTGGCGCAGTCGGCGGTGAACGGGCCAACGAGCCTGGGCTGGATGCCCATGCCT
>WLOZ01000202.1 GCA_009699025.1 Actinomycetota bacterium | reverse complement strand
GGTGACGATCCGTGGCATGGCACTGGGCCACGGAGGATCCTGGGACGGCATTGACCCGTCGCAGCACGTCAGCCCGCGCACGGCCCGACGCGCCTACGCGGAGGCCGGGCTCACCCCTGCCGACGTCGATGTCGCCGAGGTACACGACGCCACCGCGATCGGCGAGGTGCAGCAGGTTGAGCACATGGGCCTGGTCGAGTACGGCGACGGCGGACGAGCCGCAGAGCGTGGCGACACCGCCGTTGGAGGCCGCATTCCGGTGAACCCCTCGGGCGGCCTGGAGTCGCGTGGCCACCCCATCGGCGCAACCGGTCTGGCGCAGATTCACGAACTCGTGCTGCAGCTTCGAGGCGAGGCTGGGGCCCGCCAGGTTGAGGGGGCTCGCATCGCCCTCGCCGAGAACAGTGGCGGACTCACCGGAATCGAGGAGGCGGCGGTCGCCATCACGCTGCTCGAGAGGGCGGTCCGGTGAACCTCGCCACGCTGGTCAGCTCATCGGCGCACCGAGTGCCGAACGAGCCGGCCGTGATCTCGGGCACCGAGGTTCTCAGCACCTACGGCGAGTTCTCCGACCGCATCGCCCGACGGGCCACCACCCTCACACAGCGCTGGGGTGTGCGCCATGGCGACGCTGTGGCTATCTGGGCCAGCAACTGTCCCGAGTACCTCGAGTTCCTGATCGCCATCTGGTGGGTAGGCGGCATCGCGGTGCCGCTGAGCAACATGCTGCACCCTCGTGAGGTGGCTGACCTTCTGGTCGACTCGCGCTCAACGCTGTGCCTGAGCTCGAGCGACCGCGCCCAGCAGGTGGTGGCTGAGGCCGGGGGACTTCCAGTTGGCGTCATCGATGCGCCGGGCGAGAACGACACCCGCGGCGTCGAGCCATCGCCCCTCTGCGATGTGAGCTGGAACGACCCGGCGTGGATCTTCTACACGAGCGGTACCACGGGCAAGCCCAAGGGCGCTTTGCTCAGTCACGGCAACCTCATGTCAATGACCGTCGCGTACCTCGCCGACGTCGAGCCCGTCGACGAACGTTCGTCCCTCCTGCACCTCGGCCTCATGAGTCATGCGAGCGGTCTGTTCGCGCTCCCGTTCCTCGTGCGCGGTGCGGCCCAGGTCATTCCCGAGTCGCGTGGCGCCGACCCCGCTGAGATTTGGCAGCTGTTGCGTTCGCACCCGCGCGCCACCTTCTTCGTGCCCCCCGTGCTCATGCGTCGGGTGGTGGCCCACGACACCGCGTCTGCTGAGGTCGCCGCTCAGATTGGAACCCTTCTGGTGGGCGCAGCACCAGTGCTTCCCGCCGACCTCGTCGACGCGGTAGGGGTGTTTGGCGAGAAGGTCTGGAACGGATACGGACAGGGCGAGACCCCGTGCACGATCAGCGCCGTGCCCCAGCGACTCATGGCCCAGGCCGCACGCACCGGAAACCTCGACGTGCTGCGCTCGGTCGGCTTTGCGCGCATCGCCACCGAGGTGCGAGTTGTCGACGACCGCGACACCGTGCTTCCCGACGGCGAAGTAGGCGAGATCATCGTGCGCGGCCCCACGGTGATGCTGGGCTACCTCGACCGGCCCGAAGCCACCGCTGACGCCCTGCGCAACGGGTGGCTGCACACCGGTGACATCGGACGCTTCGACAGCGGTCAGCTCACACTGCTTGACCGCAGCAAGGACATGGTCATCTCCGGAGGCGCCAACATTTACTCACGCGAGGTTGAGGAGGTGCTGATCGAGTTCAGCGACGTCGTCGACGTCGCCGTGGTGGGCGCCCCCGACGACGAGTGGGGCGAGCGCGTGGTCGCCTACGTGGTCGCGGCCCCCGGGCGCACCCTCGACCTCGAGGCGCTCGACCGCCACTGCCTCGATTCCATGGCGCGGTACAAGAGGCCGAAGGAGTACCACGTGCTCGACTCGCTACCGCGCAACGGTGCTGGGAAGATCCTGAAAAACACCCTGCGGTCCACGCTCAGTACCGAGTCACCCGATTCGCTCAACCCCACCGACGCCCGCTGACACCCACTGACACCCACTGACCAGGAGTTCCCCACCGTGACACATATCGACTTCCTCGACGCAACCCTGCGAGACGGACAGCAGAGCCTGTGGGGTATGCGGATGCAGGCCGGCATGGCCGCACCGGTGGCGCCGCTCATTGACCGCACCGGCTACAGCGTCATCGACGTCGCCGCCAGCTCCTTCATGGAGGTGCTGATCAAATACAAGCGAGAGAACCCATGGCAGGGCCTCGACCTGATCAAGAGCAAGATTCGCCGCACCCCCATCCGCGGTGGGATGCGCTCGAACGCGTGCATCAGCTTCGGCACCACGCCCGACGCCCTGATGGACGCCTGGATGCGCCAGCTGAATGAGCACGGGGTGCGCAGTTTCTGGATCTACGACGTGCTGTTCAACATCGACAAGATGGCGCGGCTCGCAAAGGTTGCCAAGGAGTACGGATCGGAAGTCTCCGGCACGATCCTGTTCGCGCTGTCACCGATTCACACTGACGAGTACTACGCCGACAAGGCCCGTAAAATCTCGGCGATTCCCGAGGTCGACACGATTCTGTTCTACGACACCGCGGGGGTGCTCGACCTCGACCGCCTGCGCACCATCATCCCCACACTCCTGGCCAATTCCAATGGCAAGCCCATCGAGTTCCACAGCAACAACCTCATGGGAATGTCTGGCATGGCGTACTGCGAGGCCGCCAAGCTCGGAGTCACGGTGTTACACACCTGCGTGCGCTCAATGTCCAACGGCCCCTCGACGCCCAGCATCGAGAGCATGGTGCGCAACGTCGAGCTCATGGGCTTCGAGCACAGCATCGACGAGTCGCTACTCAAGCCGGTCAGCGACCACTTCGAGCGCGTGGGCAAGGCCGCCGGCCACCTGGTTAACCAGTTCGCCGAGTACGACCTGTTCAGCGTGCAGCACCAGATTCCCGGAGGCATGACAGGAACTCTCAAGGCCCAGCTCGAGCAGTACGGCATGACCGACCGGCTCGGCGAGGTGCTCACCGAAACTGCCCAGGTACGCCGCGAGCTGGGGTACCCCATCATGGCGACGCCGTTCAGCCAGCTCGTCGGCATTCAGGCAGTGCTCAACATCGTTACCAACGAGCGCTACTCAGTCGTTCCTGACGAGGTGGTGCAGTACGCGGCCCGCTTCTACGGCGAACCCCCCGCACCCATCGACGCCAACGTGATGGACCACATCATGGCCGCCCCCCGTGCCGCCGAGATTTTCGCGAACCCGCCTGAGCAGCCCACGATCGAAGAGCTGCGCCGCCGCTTCGGCACCACCAACGACGACGACCTCATCCTCGCCGCCCTGGTGCCCGAGAGCGACCTCGCGGCCATGCGCGCCGCCGGGCCGATCAAGCAGGACTTCCCTCTCGCGAGCCCGGAGATCGAGCAGGTTCGCTCACTGCTGGCTGCCGTGAACCTGCCCTACCTGAGGGTCGCGACCGAGGCCATGGACGTCACCCTGCGTCGCAACGCCTAACCGGATCCTGACCCGGGTCAGCGACCAGCGATCAGTGCAGTCTCACCCCATCAGGTTGGCGCCTCCGTAGACGAACACGGTCTGGCCCGTGACCATCGTTGACTCGGGCCCAACCAGCATGCGCGCCACCCCGCAGTAGTCGTCAGGAGTCACCAGGCGCCCGCTGGGGTTCTTGGCTCGCTGCGCCTCGATGATCTCGTCGGTCCTGTCGCCGAACACCGCACGCAGCGCCTGCGTGTCCTGGGTGCCCGGTGCCAGCGCGTTGACCCGAATACCCTGCGGCGCCAACTCAACCGCCAGGTAGCGCATCAGAGCCTCGGCGTAGGCCTTCGCGGGCCCGACCGTGCCGTAGCCACCCACCACTACGGTACTTCCACGGCTGGTGAGGTACAGCAGCGAACTTCCGCGCTGCATCAGCGGCACCATAGCGCGGGTGAGCCACAGCAGCGATGTGCCGTTGACCGCGAGGGTGCGGTCGAGATCGTCGAGCGCGAGGTCGACGAGGGCACCCGGAACCACCTGAACCGAGCAGTGCACCACCACACGCACCGGCTCGCCCACCTCGGCGGCGACGCGCGCGAGTGCCCGCGAGCCTTCGGGCGTGGCCATGTCGGACTGAACCACGAGCGGCTCACGCCCCGCCGCAACCAGCCGTGCGGCTGCGGCCTGTGCGGAGTCGTGGTCACTGCCGTAACCGAGCACCACCGTTTCTCCGCGCTCGGTGAGCGACTCGGCAAGCTCGAGGCCGATTCCTCGTGTTCCGCCTGCAACTACTACCGACACAGTGCGATCCTCTCGATATGACGTCAACCTCGCGCGGACTGATCGTGGGGCTCGCCACCGTCATGATGTTCGGGACCGTGGTGGTGATGCAGAGGTTGCTGATTGAGGAGGGTATCGCCACCGAGGCAGCGGTGGGACTCCGATACCTAGTCGGTGGCCTGGTGTGCCTCGGGATCCTTGCCGGGCTGCGACGGCCCGTGGCCCCCGTTCGCGGCGAGCGCCTCAGGGCGTTCCTGCTGGGGGCTCTCCTGTACGGGATGCAGGCAGTGCTTTTCTACCAAGCGCTGCAGCACGGAACCGTGGCAACCGTGTCGCTGCTGTTCTACACGTATCCCGCGCTCATCCTCATCGCCTCGCTGGCGCTGGGCCTGCGTCGGTGGAGTTGGTACGCCGGCGCCGCGGCCCTGATGTCGGCGGTCGGCGCAGCGCTCGTTGTTGTCAGCGGCAGAGAGGTGGGCATTGACCCGATCGGGATCGCCCTTGCCCTCGGGTCCGCCTGCTTCGTGACCGTTTTTCTTCTCATCAACAAGCGACTGCTCCCCCTCAGCCCTGCCCTGTCGGTGTCGGCCTGGGTGTCGTTCGGAGTGGCAGCC
>WLOZ01000201.1 GCA_009699025.1 Actinomycetota bacterium | reverse complement strand
CCTGCCGGTGGTCGCGCGAGGTCTCAGAGCTCGGCGAGGTGCGGTGGGTCGGCGCCGATTCGCTGGCAGGTGATTCCGGCAACCACGATGGCCTCCTCGACGGCGGCACAGACCAGCGACTCGTCGGCCAGCTCGGCGCGGCCGTAGCCGCCTCGCTGCCAGAAGGCGATGAAGGCGCCGCCGAAGGCGTCGCCGGCGCCCACCGTGTCGACGACCTCGACACGGGGAACTGGAAGCTCGACCTCCCACCCGCTGGCGAGAACTCGCACCGACCTCGCGCCGTCGGTGAAGAGCACGAGTCGGGGTCCGTCATCGAGCAGGAGACGAGCCCCGGACGCTTGCGGCACGTTGGGGTAGAGGTAATCGAGGTCGTCGCCAGACACCTTGACGACGTCGGCGCGCCGCACGACACGACGAATGCGGGCTCGATAAGCGTCGACATCGCCGATGACGTTCGGACGGCAGTTGGGGTCGACGACAAGCAGCACGTCGTCGGCCAACGCTGCCACCAACGACTCGGTGGCCGACGCCATGGGCTCAAGTACCAGGCCCAGCGTTCCGACCGACAGCATCGTGGTGCCCTGCGGGAGCACGAGTTCGCCAGCATCGATTGCGGGAGCCGCCGTTCCCTCGGTGTAGAAGCGGTAGGTAGCCGTGCCGCTGGGGTCGAGTTCAGCGAGGGCGAGGGTGGTCAGCAGACCGGGCAGAGTGGGTAGGGCCAGGTCGACTCCGTCGGCAGTGAGCAACGACCACAGCCGACGGCCGAAGGCGTCGTCGGCGAGCCGCCCGCCGAAGGCCACCGTCGTTCCAAGGCGGGCAATCGTGCGGGCGGTATTGAACGGGCCGCCGCCGGGGATGGCCGAGATGGATCCGTCGGGCGACACGATGAGGTCGATGAGTGCCTCGCCCACCACGAGCACGCTCACGAGCTCCTCCTCTGGGTGGCCACGCCCGGGCAGGAGGCTAGCTGGCTGACTCGAAGTCGACCGTGGCGTAGGTGGCGAGCTTGGTGAGCCGGTGCTCGCTGATGACCTCACGAATCGTGCCGCTCTTCGATCGCATCACGATCGAGTGAGTGCTGGCGCTGCCCGCCGAGTATCGAACCCCCCGCATGAGCTCACCATCGGTGATGCCCGTGGCGCAGAAGAAGACGTTCTCGCCGGTGACCAGATCGTTGGTGAACAGAACCCGGTCGAGGTCGTGCCCGGCGTCGAGTGCCCTGCGACGCTCGTCGTCGTCGCGGGGCCAGAGTCGACCCTGAATTGTTCCGCCGAGACACGACATGGCGCAGGCGGCGATGATGCCCTCGGGGGTGCCTCCAATGCCCAGCAGCAGGTCGACGCCGGTGCCCGAGCGCGCCGCCATGATCGCGCCCGCGACGTCGCCGTCGACGATGAACTTGATGCGCGCCCCGGCACGGCGCACGTCGGCGATGATCGACTCGTGCCGAGGCCGGTCGAGGATGACGACGGTGAGGTCTTGCACCCGCTCACCCTTGGCCTTGGCGATCCACTTGAGGTTGTCAACCACCGGTGCGGTGAGGTCGACGACGTCGGCAGCCTCGGGCCCGGTGACCAACTTCTCCATGTAGAACACGGCGCTGGGGTCGTACATTGACCCTCGGTCGGCGACCGCGATGACCGAGATCGCGTTATTCATTCCCTTGGCGGCCAGGGTGGTGCCGTCGATGGGGTCGACCGCGACATCGACCTCGGGGCCGGTGCGGTCACCGATGCGCTCGCCGTTGAACAGCATGGGGGCATCGTCTTTCTCGCCCTCTCCGATCACCACGATGCCGTCCATGGCCACCGAGGTGACGAGTTGTCTCATGGCGTTCACCGCTGCGCCGTCGGCGCCGTTCTTGTCGCCGCGCCCTGTCCAGCGGGCCGCGGCCATGGCGGCTGCCTCGGTGACACGCACGAGTTCGAGGGCCAGATTGCGGTCGGGGGTCTCGCCGCGTCCTACCTGCGGCGATGGGTGTCCGGTCGTCATCCCGTCAGAGTACCGCCGCACACCCCCCACACTGCGCTGATGTGCCATCCGGGCCAGACTGGGCAGGTGAGCGATGAGGAACCGGTGACCTACGGCGGGGTGCCGTTCACTCGCGCTCCCACGCGTCGCCGAGGCCGAGAGACCGTGCGCGACATGGTCATCTCGATGGCGGTCGTGGGTGGAGGAGTTCTGGCGCTGCTGCTCGTATCGCACCGCCCTCAGCCGGAGGCCGGCATCAAGGAGATCGACTGGCGGCCGGCGGCGGCCACCGCCCGCGCTGGCGCCGAGTACCCGGTGCTCGCCCCCGAGGGTCTGTCGGCCCAGTGGCGCGCCACGAGTGCGCGGTTCGAGACGATGCCGTCGTCGGGAGGCAGGCCGGTGTGGCACCTCGGTCTGGTTACGCCCGGCAACGGATATGCGGGCCTCGAGCAGACCGACGGTGACGCCGCACGCTTCGTGAAGGACGTGGTCGACGGGGCTCAGCCGGTGGGCCAGTTGACCATCGCCGGACAGACATGGCAGCAGTACGGCCCCGGGGCGAATGGCTTTCGTTCGCTGGTGCTGGCGCAGCCGAACTCAACGGTGATCGTCACCGGAAGCGCCGCAGTGCCTGAGCTGGAAGTGCTGGCAGGCTCACTGCGCGCAGGCTAGTCCGCTGATGCCGGCGTGCCCGGGGGACGGGTGACCTCGTCGAAGCGGGCGCGCGCTCCCTCGAGCCGAGCCTCGCACAGGGTGGCCAGGAACTCGCCCCGCTCCCAGAGCGACATCATCTGGTCGAGTGGCTGCTCGGGGTCGTCGAGAGAGCGCACTACGCCCTCGAGTTCGGCGCGTGCCTGCTCGTAGGTGAGCGGGGTGTCGTCAGGGGCGGCCATGGGTCTCCTTGCGGGACGTGGTGGGTGGGTCGGACGGTGGAGTGGAATCAGGGGCGGCGGTGACGGTGACAACGTCGGCCACGAACGAGCCGGTCGCTAGGCGCACGTCGACGCGCTCGGATGTCGTGAGTTGGTCGGTGCGAGTGATGACACCCGTGTGGTCGAGAGTGCGCACCACCGCGAAGCCGCGCTCGAGTGTGGCCTGCGGCGACAGGGCCCTGAGCTCGGCGCGGCGACCGGCCGCGAGCGCCCCCTCGTGCCGCAGACGCACATCGATGCGTGACCGCAGGCGAGAGCGCAGCTCGGCCACCAGGCGCTGGCGGTCGACGAGAAGTGACCGGGGATCGCGCACCGAGGGGTGAGAGCGGATCGAGGCGAGTTCGCGTGTGTCGTGCGTGAGGCGCATCACCACGCGTGACCTGAGTCGGTCGCGAAAGTCGCGCACCGCGGCACGCTCCTCGCGTACATCGGGGACGATGCGACGCGCGGCATCGGTGGGGGTGCTGGCACGGACGTCGGCCACGAGGTCGAGGAGTGGGGAGTCTTCCTCGTGTCCGATCGCGGACACCACCGGGGTGAAGGCCGCGGCGACAGCCCGCACCAGCGACTCGTCGGAGAAGGGCAGGAGATCTTCGAACGAGCCACCCCCGCGCGTGATCACGATGACGTCAACCTCGGCCATGGCGTCGAGGTCGATGAGCGCGGCGCGTACGGCGCCCGCGGCCTCGGGGCCCTGCACCGCGACCGTGCGCACCTCGAACTCAACCGCGGGCCAGCGGCGGCGGGCGTTCTCAACAACGTCGTGCTCTGCGGCGCTGGCCCGGCCGCAGATCAGGCCCACGCGACGAGGCAGAAAAGGCAGCGGCCGCTTGCGGCTGTCGTCGAAGAGTCCCTCCTGGGCCAGCAGGCGCCGCCGCGCTTCGAGAAGCGCAAGCAACTCGCCGAGCCCCACGGGACGGATCTCGAGGGCCTTGAGGCGAACTTCTCCGCGTCGCTCCCACCACTCGACACTGGCGTGCACCACCACGCGTGCGCCCTCGGTAAGAGGGCCTCCCACCGCGTCGACGACTCCGCGGGGAGCAGCGATCTGCAGCGAGACCTCAGACGAGGTGTCGCGCAGCACGAGGAAGCTCAGGCCCTGCCCAGGGCGGATGGTGATCTCAGCCACCTGACCCTCGACCCACACGCGGCCGAGGCGGCTGATCCAGTCGCCGATGCGGCGCGAGACCTCGCGAACCTGCCACGGCGCATCGACGGTTCCTCCGCGCGGGTGCTCGTCGGAGGGGCTCACCCCACCATGATGGCCTGCTGCTCCGACGGGCGGGCACTGCCGGGCCGCCTAGGATGGGGACATGTCAGGTGAAGCTGTCGCAGCCCCGGTCCGTCGTGTTCTGCTGGCCGCCCCTCGCGGCTACTGCGCGGGGGTCGACCGGGCCGTGCTCACAGTGGAGGCGGCGCTCGACCTCTACGGTCCGCCGGTTTACGTGCGCAAGCAGATCGTGCACAACCGGCACGTAGTTGAGACTCTCGAGGCGGCGGGGGCCATCTTCGTCGACGAGGTCGAGGAGGTGCCTGAAGGCAGCACCGTGGTGTTCTCCGCCCACGGCGTGGCGCCCTCGGTGCACGCCGAGGCTTCCGAGCGAGGGCTCAAGACCATCGACGCCACGTGTCCGCTGGTCACCAAGGTTCATGCCGAGGCGCGTCGGTTCGCCGACGAGGGCTATCGCATCCTGCTGATCGGCCATGAGGGGCACGAGGAGGTCGAGGGCACCTACGGCGAGGCCCCCGACAGCATCACGATCATCGATGGCCCAGACCATGCCGACAACGTCGACATCGGCCCCGATGAGAAGGTGGCCTGGCTCTCGCAGACCACACTGTCAGTCGACGAGACTCTCACCACCGTGGCCAGGCTCCGCTCGCGGCTTCCGCTGCTCATCGACCCGCCCAGCGACGACATCTGCTACGCCACTCAAAACAGGCAGGTCGCGGTCAAGGCCATCGCGGGCGAGTGCGACCTCATGATTGTGGT
>WLOZ01000200.1 GCA_009699025.1 Actinomycetota bacterium | reverse complement strand
TGGTGGCGATCACGGGATCGTCGGGGAAGACCAGCACCAAGGACCTCGTTGCGGCCGTGCTGGCCGACGCCGCCGAGACCATTGCTCCTCCCGGGTCGTTCAACAACGAGGTCGGGCTGCCCGTCACCGCCCTGCGGGCCGACGAGGACACGCGGTTCCTGGTGATGGAGATGGGAATGCGCGGCAGGGGTCACATCCGCTATCTGTGCGACATCGCGCCGCCTCAGGTTGCCGTGGTGACCAACGTCGGAAGCGCCCACCTCGAGTTGCTCGGGTCGCGTGAGGCGATCGCCGACGCCAAGGCCGAGGTGGTGCAGGCGCTCGCGCCGACAGGAGTTGCCATCCTCAACCACGACGACCCCCTGGTGCTATCAATGCGACGGCACACGGAGGCAGGCGTCCTTACCTTTGGTGAGTCCGAGGCCAGCGATGTACGCGCTCAGGCAGTGGTGCTCGACGCGCTGGCGCGGGCCTCGTTCGTGGTTGTCCATGCCGGGCAGGAGGCTGCGGTGCGGCTGCGGGTGCACGGGCGGCACCAGGTCTCGAACGCCTTGGCGGCCGCTGCGGTCGGGGTCGCGGTGGGACTCCCCCTAGAACGGGTTGCCGAGGTGCTGAGTTCATCTGAGCCCGCGAGCCGCTGGCGGATGGAAGTGGCGCGCAGCGAGCGCGGCACCATCGTGGTCAACGACGCCTATAACGCCAATCCCGAGTCGGTGGCTGCTGCCCTCGAGGCCCTCGCCGCCATGGCGGCTTCGATTCCGGAGGGCGCCAGAACCTGGGTGGTTCTCGGCGAGATGCGCGAGATCGGTCACACCAGCGCAGCGGAGCACCGACAGGTGGGCCTGATGGTGGGTCACCTCGGTGTCAGTCGACTCGTGGTGGTGGGGGAGGGCGCTCGGCCAGCGTATGAGTCGGCCCTTGCCGAGCTGGGTGCCGAGCGGGCGACCTGGGTGCCCAACGCCGAAGCGGCCGTGGCACTGCTGGCCGGAGTGGCCGGAGTGGGGCCCGACGACATCGTGCTGGTGAAGGCATCGAGGTCGATCGGTCTCGAGCGCGTGGCGATGGCGCTCCTCGAGCCTGCTTCGGACAAGGATGGTGAGTCGTGAAGCTCGTCATCGTGGCCGGGGCAGTGTCCCTGCTTATTTCCCTGCTGTGCACGCCCCTGCTCATCAGGATCCTGCGTCGCCGGGGCTACTCGCAGGCCATCCGGCAGTCGACCGAGGGCGAGGCCTACCCCGACCACGAGGGTAAGCGCGGAACTCCATCGATGGGCGGGCTGGCGATTCTGGTCGCGGTCGTGGTGGGCTACGGTGCGGCGCACCTCCTCACCTGGAACCTTCCGAGCGCGTCGGGTGTGCTCGCCATGTTTTTGATGCTGGGGCTCGGTGTCGTGGGTCTCGCCGACGACTACCTCAAGATATTTCGGCAGCGCAGCACCGGCATCCGTGCGCGCACCAAACTCATCGGGCAGGCCGTGGTGGCTCTTGCCTTCGCCTATCTGTCAACCCTTTTCCCCGACTCCGAGGGCCTAACCCCGGCGTCTCGGGCTGTTTCCTTCACCCGCGACACCGCCATCGTGCTGCCGCTGGCGCTCTTCCTGCTGTGGGTGTGGTTCCTCGTGACCGCGTCCACCAACGCCGTGAACCTCACCGACGGCCTCGATGGCCTGGCCACCGGCGCCGCAGTAATGACCTTCGTGGCCTACACGCTCATGGGTGTGTGGCAGTTCGGGCAGAGCTGCACGGTCGACGCCTTCAACCGCTGCTACCTCGTGCGAGACCCGTTCGACCTTGCCGTGTTCGCGGCCGCCCTCGCGGGTGCGTGTTTTGGCTTCCTCTGGTGGAACACCTCGCCCGCGCGCATCTTTATGGGCGACACGGGCTCACTCGCCCTCGGCGGCGCGATTGCCGGGCTGGCGGTCATGTCGCGCACCGAGCTGCTCCTGCCGCTGCTGGGTGGACTGTTCGTCATCATCGCCCTGTCGGTCATTGGTCAGGTGGGGTCGTTCAAACTCACCGGAAGGCGCATGTTCCGCATGGCGCCGCTGCACCACCACTTTGAAATGCGAGGCTGGCCGGAGATCACCATCGTGGTGCGCTTCTGGATTATTCAGGGGCTCTGCATCGCGGGGGGACTCGCGCTGTTCTACGGCGAGTGGGTCCGCTCGTGATCGATGTCTGGGCGCTGTCCCGTACGTCGTCGGCGGCCGAGTGGGCCGCGGCCCACGTGGGTGTGGCCGGGCTCGGGGTGGCTGGGTTCGGCTGCGCCGACGCTCTCGTACACGTGGGTGCCAGGGTCACGGTGACCGATGCGGGCACCACCGGCTCGCTCGTTGAGCGCGCCACCCTCCTGGAAATTCTGGGTGCCACTGTGCGGCTCGGCGACGGCGACTCGCTGCCCGACGGACTTGACCTGCTGGTGGTATCGCCGGGGCTGCCGCCGGCTCACCCCATCATCGCGGCAGCGCTCAGCGCGGGGATTCCTGTGTGGGGGGAGCTCGAGCTCGCGTGGCGACTCCGTGACCCCCTTTCTCCTCCCGACTGGCTGATGGTGACGGGCACCAATGGCAAGACCACGGTCACGCTCATGCTCGAGTCGATGCTGCGAGCCACGGGGGCACGTACCGTCGCGGCCGGCAACATCGGCCGATCCCTGGTCGAGGTGGTCATGGATCCCGCGGGCTACGACGTCCTCGCGATCGAGGTGGGGGCACCCCAGCTTCCGTTCGTGCACACCATCAGCCCGTTCGCGGCGGTGTGCCTCAACGTTGCCGAGGATCACGTCGACCACTTCGGCTCGTACGACGCCTATCGTGCGGCCAAGGCGCGCCTCTACGAACGTACCCAGGTGGCCGCCGTGTACAACGCCGACGACGTCGAGACCGAGCGCATGGTCGAGGATGCCGATGTCGTTGAGGGATGCCGCGCGGTCGGGTTCACGCTCGGCGTTCCGGGGCGCTCGATGCTGGGGATCGTCGACGACCTCATGGTCGACCGCGCCTTCGTCGAGCACCGCGACACCCACGCGCTCGAACTGGCCGAGATCTCCGACGTCCGCCCCTTCGCACCGCACAACGTCGCCAACGCGCTTGCCGCCGCAGCCCTCGCCCGAGCGTGGGGTGCCACCCCGTCGCAGGTGCGTGAGGGACTGCTGGCCTTCACCCCGGCCGGCCACCGAATCGCCGACGCGGGGGAGTTCGAGGGTGTGAACTACGTCGACGACTCGAAGGCCACCAACTGCCACGCCGCCCAGACCGCTCTGCTGGCGTACGGTCACGTCGTGTGGATCGCCGGTGGGCTGGCCAAGGGCCAATCGTTCGACGACCTCGTCGTCGCCGTGCGCGACCGGCTTCGTGGGGTGGTGCTGCTCGGCGCCGATCGTGAGGTGATCTCCGACGCACTCGCGCGACACGCTCCGAATGTGCCGGTGGTGACCGTCGCGCGCACCGACACTGGAGCAATGGACGACGTGGTGCGCGCGGCCCACGGCCTCTCCCTCCCGGGCGACACCGTGGTGCTGGCGCCCGGCTGCGCATCGTGGGACATGTTCGACAACTACGCGCACCGGGGCGACGCCTTTGCAGCCGCGGTCTCGTCGATGGTGGGGGGCGACCAGTGACCGCCACCCTTGCCCCTCCCCGTGACTCGGGCCGGGTGAGCGGGGTGCTGTCGAGCCCGCTCGCCACCTACCACGTGCTCATGGGCGTCACCGCGCTGCTCCTCTCGCTCGGCCTCGTCATGGTGCTCTCAGCCTCGAGCGTCGAGTCATACAAGTTATTCGGATCGTCGTTCGTCCTCGCCCAGCGCCAATTCATGTTCGCCGCCGGCGGCGTGGTGCTCATGCTGGTGGTGTCGCGCATTCCTGTCCGATCGGTGCGTCGAGTGGCGTGGTTGGGGCTGGCGGTTGGTCTCCTCCTGCTCGTGGCCGTGCTGGTGATCGGCGTGTCCGTGGCGGGGCAGCGCAACTGGATCGCTCTCGGCGGACCGTTCCGCTTCCAGCCCAGCGAGTTCGCCAAGCTCGCGCTGGTGGTGTGGGGGGCTGACCTCCTGGCGCGCAAGCGACCACTGCTCGGCGACCCACGGCACCTGCTCATCCCGCTGCTGCCAATCGGGGGCCTCGTCGTGGGTCTGGTGCTGCTGGAAAAGGACCTAGGCACCGCGCTCATCCTGCTGCCGATCATCGCGGGCCTACTCTTTGCTGCGGGGGCAGGCTTCTGGGTCTTCGGGCTGCTCGGCGTCGTCGCAACCGCGGGCATCGCCCTGCTGTCAATGGGCGCGTCGTACCGTATGGGCCGCTTCGCCGCGTGGCTTAACCCCGACGCCGACCCCATGGGGGTGGGCTGGCAACTCACCCATGCCCGCTTCGCCTTTGCGGTGGGCGGCTGGTGGGGTCAGGGGCTCGGGGCAAGTCGTGAAAAGTGGGGCTCACTGCCCGAGGCCCACACCGACTTCATCTTCGCGGTGGTGGGTGAGGAGCTTGGGCTGGTCGGCACACTCGTGATGCTGCTTCTCTTCGCCGTCCTCGTGCTAGCGGCGCTGCGGCTGGCGCGTGACTCCGACGACTACTTCGTTCAACTGGCCAGCACGGCGATCGCCGCCTGGATCGGGGTGCAGACGCTGCTCAACCTCGGGGCGGTGCTGGGCGTGCTGCCCATCACGGGCGTACCGCTTCCACTCGTGTCGTACGGCGGCTCCTCACTGCTGCCGACACTGATCGCAATGGGTCTGCTCATGTCGTTCGCACGACAGGAGCCCGCCGCGCGCAAGGCGCTGGCCGACCGGGCACGACGCAGGGCCCGATCACGGGCCACCTCGCGTGAGCGCCGTGACGCCGTGGGCGCGGACGTGGCGGGCTGAGGTGCACATCGTGCTGGCCGGCGGCGGAACCGCCGGGCACATTGA
>WLOZ01000020.1 GCA_009699025.1 Actinomycetota bacterium | reverse complement strand
GCACGCGCCATGGGCAGGTGCTCGGTCAACCACACGTGCAGGAACTGCTCACGAGTGAGGTCTGCTCGCCGGCGCAGCACCACGACATAGCGGATCACATTCGCGCCTCGGGAACGGGGAGCAGCGCACCCGCAGACACCACCATGCGCCCGCCGCGCCAGACCGAATGCACGCGGCGCATCGCCTCGACGTCGGTGCGCACATCACCGTTCACCAGGAGGAGATCGGCCTGCATGCCAACTGCGAGCGAGCCCACCTGACCCCCACGGCCCAACACTTCTGCGGGTGTACGCGTTGCGGCGAGCAGGGCAGCGGAGAGGTCTATTCCGACCTCTCGATGGAGGGCGATCACGGCGTCGCCCACTCGACCCGGCTGCACACCAGGCACTCCGGCATCAGTGCCCGCCAAGAGCGGCACTCCTGCCACGGCAAGCCGCGCGAACACGGGGAGCATTGCCCGGCGCTGCTCGTGGCGATAGGCGGCGCGAGGGGTTGCGCCAGGGAAGTCGGTCAGTGCGCCGACGGTAACGGTGGCATCGACCACTATTCCGCTGTCGAGGAGTGCTGCAACCGTCGGCTCCGCCAGCGAGATCTCGCCATCACCGTTCTGGCAGGTGGCGTGCACCACAACCTGGGCCCCCGCCGACGCCGCCATCAGAACGGCTGCCTCGGTGTGAGCGTGCACCACCAGCGGTAGGCCAAGTTCTCGACACACGCCGCTGAGGGCCTTGAGGAGATCGAGTGGATACTGCAGCATTCGAGGGTTACTACCGTGGGTGACGTTGCCTCCCGTGAGCATGATCTTGACCATGTCGACGCCAGCGGCGGCGAGTGCGCGGGCCATCGCCAGAACCTCGTCCTCACTGTCGGCACCACCACCCAGCCAATGGCAGTGCCCCTCGCTCGTGGTGATTGGCGCGCCGCTGACCAGCGTGGTCGGTCCCTGAGCGCCCTCACCGGACAGCGCCTCGCGCACAGCGAGCATCACATCAGTTCGACCACCGCAATCGAAGACCGTGGTGACGCCTCCAACAATCGTCCGCCGAGCGTTGTCCAAGGCCCGCTCCGTCTGGGCCGCGGGGCCTTCCTCGACCAGATGGCGGACCATATCGCCGTCAGCGCTGAACGTCAGATGCACATGGCTGTCGATGAGTCCGGGAAGCAGCGTCATGCCCGTCGCCTCGTGGACGACCGCCCCCTCAGGCACACGACCCCGGGGGACGATCGCCGCGATCTGATCACCCTCAACGAGGAGGTCGTGCTGCGACACCAATTCGCCCGACGGCAGCATGAGGCACTCGGGCTGCAGCACCCACACACCTATCTGCTTCATGGTCACTGCTCTCCCGAGGAATTGTTCGCCTGACACGTTTTCGAGCCGGATTTCACAGCAGGCTGGGTGGAAGCCCGATCCGGTTGAACTGGTCGGCGGCCGACTGCACATGCCGGCGACCATTCTCAAGCGAGAAGTTCAGATGCCCAGGCATCAATGCCTGAAACTCGTACTCCAGCAGCTTGTTCATCGAGGCCGCGTAATCCTGGACACTGGAGTCAGCCACGTTCTGAAGGATGATCTTTCCGCCCCAGAAGACATGGTCACCACTGAAGAGGTAGCTCTTACCCTCGCCGCTCACCAGGAAGTTCATGTGTCCATTGCAGTGTCCGTTGGTGAGAATCGCGGTGATCTCGAAATCGCCCGTCTTCACCGTTTGGTTGTGGGTGAGCTCCACATCAATGTCGCAGGGCTCCCAGATGAAATCACTCGGGTAGAACCCGAAGGACTTGGCCCACTTCAAGCCGGTGGTCTCCTCATCGGCCTCGCGCACTGCCGGAGCCTCCAGCTCGGAGATCGCGATCTGCACGTGGTCGCCGATCGTCTTGCGCATGTACGCGAGCGCCCCAGCGTGGTCAGCGTGGTAATGGGTAACGAAGATGCGAGTGATGGCAGCAGGGTCGAGGCCATCGTTCTTGATGTTCGCGAGGACGCGCTCTCCTCCATCGAAGCCCGCATCGATCATCCACAGCTCTCCACCGACATCGAGCACGTAACTGTTGCTGTCGAGCCTGTTCGACAGGTTGTACCCGTAGTCGCCGCCTCCGACGACGTACAGGTGCTCGTTGATCTTCATTTGGCGATCAGCTCCTCAGGGATTGAGTAGGAATGGGCACGTAGCCCACCGTCGACGATGATGTTCTGCCCGGTGATGTATCCGGCGTCTTCTGAGGCAAGGAAGGCATAGGTGGCCGCGATCTCCTCCGGCTTGCCCAACCGCTTCATCGGAACCAGCGGCCAGTGCTTGCGCGCAGCCTCCATGGCCTCGTCACTGCCGAGGACATCGCGCGACTGCGGTGTGTCCAGCGGCCCGGGGCTCACCGAATTCACGCGAATTCCGTGGTCGACGAGTTCGATCGCCATGGTCTGCACCAAGTTGACGATGCCCGCCTTCGCTGCGCCGTAATGGGCGTAGGTGATCGAGGCGCCGAGCGCCGAGACCGAGGAGGTGTACAGAATCGAGCCTCCGGTTCCTCGTTCAACCATCGAGCGCGCCGCCAACTGACCAAGCACGAAACTCGCTCGGAGCATCACCGCCATCACGCGATCCCAGTCATCGCGCTCCATCTCGAGGAAGGGCGCAGAGGAGTGGGCCGGCGCGTTGCTCACCATGATGTCGAGCCCACCGAAGTCACTCACCGCCGTGGTGATGAAACGCTCGCAGTCGGCATCAACGGACACGTCTCCCAGCACGCCCAGCACATTGGCACCCGTGGCGAGCCGAACCTCCTCGACAACAGTGGGCAGCATCTGCGGGTTCCTGTCGGCGAGGATCAGATTGGCCACCCCCTCCTGTCCGAAGCGGTGGGCCGTGGCGCGACCCACGCCGCTCGCCCCTCCCGTGATGAGGGCAGTCTTGCCAACGAGGCGTTTGCAACTCATGGTCACTGTTCTCCGATCGTGTCGAGAATGGCTCGGGCGATACTGTCTGCCGACGGCAGAAGTTGGGCTGAGAGGAGAGGGGAGGCCGGCATCGGTGCCGACAGCGTTGCCACGCGTCGAGCAGCCAGCAGCCGAGGGCCGAGTGCCTCCACAACGGTGGTCACGACCTCAGCCCCGAAACCCGCGTTCTGCACGGCCTCGTGCGCAACGACCAACCGGCCAGTTCGGGCCACCGAGTCGATCACCGTGGTTGAGTCCCACGGAGAGATCCACCGAAGGTCGATGACTTCGCAGTCGACTCCTTGACCGGCGAGCGTTGTCGCCGCCTGCTCACAGAGCGGGCGACAGGTTCCCCACGTCACCACTGTGACGTCGTTCCCCGGACGCACCACATCTGCGATGCCGATGCGCGGATCCGGATCACGTTGCAGTGTGCCTTTGGAGGGGTACAGGCGTCGCGACTCAAACACCATCACCGGGTCGTCGCTGTCGATGGCGCCGCGCAAGATCGAATAGGCGTCCTGCGGAGTCGAGGGAACCGCGACCAGCAGGCCCGGGATGTGGGCGAACATCGCCTCCAGGCTCTTGCTGTGCTGGGCACACGACCCAGGCGTGCTGCCCTGCTGGGTGCGAATTACCAGGGGGGCTGTGATTTGCCCGCGGGAGACGTAGCGAGTGTTGGCGATCTGGTTGATCACCTGGTCCATCGCGACGAGTAGGAAGTCGGCGAACATCACTTCGACCACCGGGCGGAGTCCCCCCATCGACGCGCCGAGCGCCGCGCCGATCATGGCCGACTCTGAAATAGGGGTGTCGAACACGCGGTCGCCGTACAGCGCGCGCAGGCCCTTCGACGCACCGTAGGGCCCATTGGGAATTCCGACATCTTCGCCGTAGAGGATCACCGACTCGTCAGCTGCCAGAGCGTCGTCTAGGGCATGATTCACGGCCCGGATGTAGGTCACCTCGTGATCATCAGTGTGCGCGGACATGAGCCATCACCTCCGAAGCGGATGGGAAGGGCATCTCGGCCGCCCGCCGAAACGATTCAGCAACCTCGGTGGCCACCGCTGCGTCGATTTCCTCGGCATCGGCCGGGTCAAGAAGCGCACGACATTTCGGGAGGGGATCGAAAGCGCGCCACAGATCGACCTCACCTGCCGGCCGGTACATCTGAGCGTCGCCCGAGTAGTGCCCACCGAGCCGCTTGGTATGCGCCTCGAGCATGACCGGGCGGCTTTCTGCCAAGGCGAAGGCGCGGGCCTCTCGCGCCGCGTCGGCCACTGCCGAGGGATCGTTGCCATCGACCTCGATCGCTCTCATCGCGTAGGCCGCTGCGCGAGCGGCGGCGGGTACCGCCGTGAGAAGGTCCGACGTTGTCATCTCGACGTAGCCGTTGTTCTCGACCACCACGATGAAAGGGACTCCGAGCACAGACCCCATGTTGAGTGCCTCATGTACGTTGCCCTGATTCATCGCGCCGTCGCCGATCGACACGGCGGGAACGAGGCCTGTTGCGCGGCGTTGGTGGGCCATGGCCAGTCCCAGAGTCACCGGGACACCGGCACCGACAATCGAGTTCTCCCCCATGAACGCGTGCGCGGGTGCCGACAGGTAGGCCGAGCCTCCGCGCCCACCATTGAGCTCGGAGTCACGGCCCATCACCTCGGCCGCGAGTTGAACTGGAGATACTCCCTTGGCCAGTGCCCAGCCGTGGCCGCGGTAGGTGGCGACCACAGGATCGCGGGGATCAAGGGCGCGACACACACCTACCGGGATCGCCTCCTGTCCGATGCACAGGTGGGTCGAACCGGTGATTCTGCCGTCTTGAACACATCGCATCACCTCCTCCTCCATGAGCCGGATTCGAAGCATGTCGCGATAGTCCAACGATGCTGCGTTGCGTGATTCCTCAGCCGTCATAACCCCTCACCTTCCTGTCCTCGAGCGCCCTCGAGTAGATTCCCGGAGGCGCCAACCCACGCTCACCCTGACTCGCTAATCCATACGAAAGCGTCATTCCGCCCCCTCGGGTGTGACGCTTTCGTATGGATTAGCGGGGTGGGCGGCGCGGCTGAAGGCTGCGTGTTCAGCCAGAAACTGGGCCGATGACTGCGCGGTCTGCAGTGGCCAGGAGGCCCGGCCACTTCCAAGCGTTCCCGTCTTGTGTGCAAACACCCTGACCGCCGCGGCACGCGTCCGCCGCGCGACCAGGGCAGCTACGGAATCTGCCACCGCGTCATGCGGATCGAGCACCGTGATCGAGGGCGTTGACTTCCAGGGCGAAGAGTCGAATTCCTCTTCAGTGATGTCTGAGCGGGGCGAAATCATGGCGTAGGCAGCGACGAGCACGGAGGGCTGGGACCGGAGGAGAAGATCAGCGCTGGAGCCCTCAGCAATGATGCACAGTGGATGGGCCACCGTCGCGCTATATCCCATCGCGAGGTCGATAGCCGATGCCCCATCGGCCGCAAGGTCGCCATCGCTGAGCCCATGGCCAGGCAAGTCAATCAGCAGGGCGGTCATCGAGTAGCGCACCACCGAGTCGGCCAAGATTCGCATGTGGTCGATGTCGGCGTGCCGATCGTGCAGAAGCAGGCAGACAGCCTGTGGACTGTCGACCGATCTCAACTCGCCGATGCACGTTGTTCCGGACTCGAGCGCGAGCTCGATCACCGTGGTTGACGACTCGTGAGTGTTCATGACGTGGGCACTCTCGGGACCGATGCGACCAGTTGCTGGGTGTACGAGTTTGTCGGGTGTTCAAAGGTTTCGACCGGGTTGCCCATCTCGACCACACGACCAAGGTGCATCACGGCCACGCGGTTGCACATTTGTTGCACGATGCCGAGATCGTGACTGATGAAGATGACGGTGAGGCCGAGTTCGACCTGCAGCGAAGTGAGCAAGTTGAGCACCTGCCCACGCATCGACACGTCGAGTGCGCTCACTGGCTCGTCCGCGACGAGCACCTGCGGACCCATTGCGAGAGCACGCGCGATCGCAGCCCGCTGACGTTGGCCCCCCGACAACTCGTGCGGATACAGGCCTGCATACGACGCCGGGAGCCCCACCAGATCGAGGAGTTCGGTCACTGTGGGCACGGGCCGGTCGTGAGTACGACGCGACCGCAGGCCTTCGGAGACCACGGCACCAACGCGCATCCTCGGGTCCATCGACGAGTAGGGGTCCTGGAACACCACCTGAATGACCTCGTGGTAGCGCCGACGCTCTTCGCGGGTGCTATTCCACGGGTCGATCCCGGCCACCGTGACACGTCCCGATGTCGGCCTCGTCAGGTGCAGAAGAACGCGCGCCACCGTGGTCTTCCCGCTTCCGCTCTCACCGACGATTCCGAATATCTCACGCTCGTCGACGCTGAAGGACACCTCGTCAACAGCCCGGCGAGCCGCGCCTTCTGAGCTTGGAAACTCCTTGACGAGTGACTCGACCACCACCAGCGGACTCATGCCAGAACCTCGGTGCCGGGATGGTGGCAGCGCACACAGCTTTCGGTGACCGACACAGTCATCGTCGCGGGCTCGGTGCACGCTTCCGTGCTTCTTGAGCATCGCGGGGAGAATCGGCAGCCAGTGGGCCAGCCGCCGGGCTCGGGCACCGATCCGGCGATGAAGTCGAACGGCTCCCCCGCCGCTCGCACGCGAGCGCTGTCGATGAGCCCCCGCGTGTAGGGGTGCTTCGGTTGGGCGAAGAGACTCTCTGTCTCGGCAACCTCCACCAGTTCGCCGGCGTACATCACCGCTACCCGGTGGGCCAGGTTCGCCACCACCGCGAGGTCATGGGAAATCCACAGCACGCTCATCCCCATCTCGCGCTGCAGGGCCAGCACCAACTCGATGATCGCGGCCTGCGTGGTGACATCAAGCGCGGTTGTCGGCTCATCGGCAACCAGCACCTTCGGCTTCATCACGAGGGCGGCAGCGATCATGGCCCGCTGACGAAGGCCACCAGAGAGTTCGTGCGGATAGGCCTCGTATCGGCTCTCCGGGTCAGTGATCCCGACCAGCCTCAGCATCTCGAGCGCGCTGTTGTGAGCAACCCGTGTCGACACAGACTCATGAGCCCGGATCGTTTCCACGATTTGGCTGCCGACCGTGAAGCACGGGTCCAGGCTGGTCATCGGATCCTGGAAGATCATCGACACCTGGGCCCCACGTACCTCGCGCCAGTCGTCTTCGCTGAAGTCTGAGGTGTCACGGCCGAGAACGCTCAGGCTGCCCCCGAGTTGTCGAACCTTCGCCGGGAGCAGGCCCAAACAAGACAGGGCGGACAGGCTCTTGCCCGAACCACTCTCGCCCACGAGTCCGAGGACCTCCCCCGGCCGCAGAGTGAGGGTCATGTCGGTGACCAATGGCTCCCAACTGGAGCCAATGTCACGGCCCAGCGAGAATCCACTGAATTCGACCACGGGCTGCATCATCGACGCCTCCCGATTCGCGGGTCGAAGTGCTCACGCAATTGGTCGCTCACGCTGTTGAGCAGCAGCACGGTCAGCGTCAGCACTCCGCCCGCAAGGATGACGGGCCACCAGGTGCGCGTGAGGTAGTCACGACCCTGCGCGAGCGCTGAGCCCAGGCTCGGCGTGGGAGGCTGAGCGCCGATCCCGAGAAATGACAGGCCCGCCTCGGCCACGATGGCTCCCGCCACGAAGTAGACGGCAAGCACCAGCGTGACAGGCATGAGATTCGGCACGAAGTGGCGCACGCTGATCGCCACTCTTCCCCTGCCAAGGACGCGGGCAGCCGAAACGTAATCGCGTTCACGCAGCGACAGCACCTCGCCACGGATGATGCGTGAGAAGCCCGCCCACTCGGTGAGGGCAAGCGCCAGCACCACCGTGAGCAGGCCCGGCCCGAGCCACCCGGCGAAGAGGACCGCCAAGAGAATTGCGGGGAAGGCCCAGGTGACATCGATGACAATGTTGGTCGCCACGTCTGCGGCTCGACCGAAGAAGCCACCAACGATTCCCACCATCAATCCGAGGCTGACGGCGAGGAGCGCGACACCGACACCGACACCGACTGACACACCAAGCCCGGCGAGCGTGCGCCACAGCAGGTCCCGGCCCAGATTGTCCGTGCCCAGAGGGTGTCCGGGGCTCAGAGGTCCTAGGAAGGTCGAGCGCAGGTCCTGCGCCGTCCAGAGGTGACGCAGTGAAGGGACCAGGAGCACGATGAGTCCCGCGATCGCTGCCACGGCCAACGTTGCCAATCCGACCCATGCGGAGATAGTCATTCCGCCAACACGACGGCGCTTGCGCCGCGAAGCAGGCACGTCAACTGCCGTTGTCACCAGTGTCGTGCCCACTATGCAACCACCTCCTTGCTGCTTCTGATCCGCGGGTCTACTGCCCTGAGCAGCAGATCACCGACGGTACTGGCGATGACGACGACGAGGGCCAGCAACAGGGCAAGCGCGGAGGCCACGGGGTAGTCGCGCTTGAGAATCGCCTGAACGAGTTGTGATCCGAGCCCAGGCCAGCGGAAGATCACTTCGACGATGAGGGTGTACCCCAACAAGGTGCGAATCTGCACTGAACCCAGTGACACCACCGGTGACATTGCGTTGCGAAGAACGTGTCGCCAGTGGATGCTCCGCCGCGGGACACCACGGGCCCGCAGGGTTCGAGTGAAGTCGGCCCCGAGCTGCTCCACCACCGCGGTACGCGTGACCCGAGTGGTGAGGGCCCACGGATCGGCAGCGAGGACGATGGCTGGCAGGACGAGGTTGATCGGCGCGCTAGCGCCCGACACAGGGAGCAGCTTCCACTTGACGCCCAGTATGGCCACCAGCAGCAGGGCCAAGACGAAGTTCGGGATCGACATCAGTGCGCTTGTGAGCCACCGTACGATGCGGTCGAACCAACTACCCCGATGAAGCGCTGACAGCACCCCCGCCGGCACTCCGAGGCCGAAGGCTAGAACGAACGCAGCCATCGCGAGCACCACCGTGTACAAGGCAGCATCTGCAATGAGGTCGATGACTGGACGCCTGTCGAACAGGGAAGTGCCGAAGTCACCGCGCAGGACTCCTGACATGTAGTGCAGGTACTGCTGCCAGATCGGGAGGTTGAGCCCGAGTTCCTCCTTGTAGCGCTCGATCACATCAGGTGGAGTGCGCGCAGGATCAAGGATCGAGGTTACGGCGCTGCCCGGCGCAATGCGAAGAGCCGCGAAGGTAACCAGCGACGCGAGGAACATGATGAGGACCGCGTAACCGATTCGCTTGAGAACGTATGCCAACGTCATCCCTCACGAATCTGCGCGGCCACGCGGTCCTGCATCAACGGTGATCTTCTCCTACTCGAAAGTGGTTTTGCCTCAGAGGGCCACGCCCTACTTGGCCAGCCAGACGTCGTTGTAGAAGGGGTACAGGTTGGCCTGGTTGGGAGCCCAGCCCAGCACATTGTTGCGGTTCACCCAGATGGTGTTCGGGGTGTAGAGCGGGATGATCATGAGCTCCTTGGCAACGATTTCCTGCACCTTGTAGGCCGCGTTCTTCAGCCCGTCGACATCTGCTGCCTTCTGCCACTCGGCGAATGCGGCGTTGACCTCATCGAGCTGAGGGCTCTTGGGCTGGTAGAACTGGATGAACAGCGCCACCACATCGATGGGGCTCGACCACAGCCACTTGAACGCGTACGACGGCAGGTCGGGGGTGAGCTTGGGGTAGAAGGCGGCGTCATCAAGCACCTGAGCCTTCATGTCGACTCCGACGGCCTTGAGCATCTCGACCACAGCCTGCATGACCTGCTGCTCGACCGTGTCGGGATGCTGAATCGTGGTGAACGACAGCTTCTTGCCGTTCTTCTCACGGATCCCGTCCGTGCCCAACTTCCAGCCGGCAGCGTCGAGCAGCGTGGCGGACGCAGCGGGGTCGTACTGGTTGTACTGCTCGACCGCCGGGTTGTACCAGATGTAGCCAGGCATCACCGGGCCGTACGTGGCAGCAGCATGGCCCAGGAAGATCGACTGAACGATGCCCTCGCGGTCGATGGCCTGCGAAATGGCCTGACGAACATTCGGGTCATCGAAGCCAAGGTCCTTGTTGCCGATGTTGACCGACAGGAAGAAGTTCGAGAGCTCCTGGAACTCCTGCACCACCAGATCAGGATTGCCCTTGAGCCGCTCGACGTCCTGAGGCGGTGGGTTCTTGACCGCGTCGACGTTGCCCGTCTCCACCTCGTTCGCCCGCTGAGACCCCTCGGTGATCGACACCCAGGTGATGCCATCGAGGTAAGCCTTGCCCTTGTTCGAGAAGAAGGGGGTGACTGACCCGGGGTAGTTCTCCCACCGCTTCGCCTTCACCTCCGTGGTGCCGAACGAATCAAGTTCGAACGGGCCAGTGCCGTCGATGACCTCGGATCCGTACTTGTCTCCCGCCTTCTTGTGCGCGGCAGGATTCAGGATGTACGAGTACTCGGTGGTGATGGTCTCCTGGAAGGCAGCGAACGGATGGCTGGTGGCACAGATGATCGTCTGACCCTTGTTGGTGACCGAGGTCACTGGCGTCCAGAAGATTCCGTTCTGACCCACCGCAGGGTCGCGGAAGAGGTCGAAGTTCTCGACAACGACCTCGGGTGTGCACTTCGCTCCGGAATGGAACGTGAGCCCGCCTCGCAGGTCGAAGGTCCAGTTCACCTCATTGTTCGCGAAGCTGCTGGCAAGGGCTGGGACGATATTGCCCTGGGGGTCACGCACCACCAGTGCCTCGTAAAAGGCGTTGAAGTCGGGGTCGGCCCACGCATTGCGAACCGGGTCAGGAGGAGTCGGCGACCTGTCGTAGCCCTCCTTGAAGACGCCGCCCACCACTGGGGTAGTCGCCTGGCTCGCCGACGCGCTCGCTGAAGCAGAAGCTGACGCGGACGCGGATGCAGAGGTGGAGGATCCGCTACCACTGCCACTCGAGCAGGCAGCCAGCATGCTCCCAGCAGCTGCCGCTCCGACTCCTACAACACCCATGCGCGTGAGGAATCCTCGGCGCGATAGCTTCCCGCTAGCGAAATCGTTCAGGCTCTTGCGGAGATCTTGCTGGTCATCGGCCATCCCCAACTCCATTCACCCGAGTCATGTCGAACTCTGTGTGAGCTCGCGCTGAACCTATAGACAAGCGCTTGTTCTAGTCAAGCACTTGGCGAATATTCATCCGTCGTGGCTCACCTCCGCGTCATTGAACGCTCACATTGTCGCGATGTCAATGGATTCTCGCGATTGTGACAGCGTGTGTGATGCCATCCCTCGACAGTTCCCGCTGGAGCGAGCGATTCTCTGAATTTCATGGAAATTGACCCCGAATGACGATCTCGCTGTAATGATGGCGTGACCAAGACACCTTCCACGAGGGCGGACCAAGCGTTTGAGATGCTCCGCTCCGACATCCTGCATGGTCGACTCGAGCCCGGGGCGCGGCTGAGAGTGGAGGCCCTCAGCCAGGAGTACGGGCTCAGCAGCGGGGTCATTCGCGAGGCACTCCCGCGGCTCGTCGGTCAGGGCTTGGCGGTGGCAACCCCGCAACGGGGAGTGCGTGTCGTGTCCGTGGACCTCGATGACCTGCTTCAGCTCACCGAGGCGGCGGTGGAGGTCGAGACTCTTGTGCTGCGCAAGTCCATCGCTGACGGGACTGTCGAGTGGGAGGCGGAGGTGCTGGCCACCCACCACCAACTCAGCCGGCTCGAGCTGCGTAACGCCGAGGGCGAGATCAATGAGTCCTGGTCGATCGTCCACACCCGCTTCCATCTCACGCTGCTCGGAGGGTGTACCAACGCAAGGCTCAAGGGTGTTGCGGCATCCCTGCGCGACGCTGGCGAGGTATACCGACAGTGGTCCGACCGGCTAGGCGACATGACGCCCCAGGACCATCTGGCCAACCATCGTCGGCTGTGCGACCTGTCGGTGGCGCGCGATTCCGACGGCGCCGCGGCCGAGCTGCGAGCACACATCCAGCTGACGCCAGCTCTGGTGCTCAACGAGCGGAACTCAACAAGCTTCCCCTGACGCCGCCTCAGAGGGGGAGAGCGCCGAGCCGGCCACACGACCTGCGAACGCAGCGAACTTTCTATCACGATATTCCACAAGAATCTCGAGATTCTCTGGACACGACACGCCTCTCCCATTACCCTTGCGGCAACCAAAGCCAAGGGACGGTGGGTCGCGTGGACAAAGTGGTAGCACTGGTGCGGTCGGCCTCAGGAGCTGCCGATCAGCAGCAGCGCGATGCCGTGTGGCCGGAGATCGACGCAGGATGCCGAACGCTGGCTGCCACGCAACCAGGTATTGCAGGCCTCGTCGTC
Source organism: Actinomycetota bacterium (assembly GCA_009699025.1). The sequence goes on along the minus strand of WLOZ01000020.1, from coordinate 1,291 downwards.
TCCCGAGTGATCAGGCCCTTCGCCGACACCGACCCACTGTTGGCATTGGTGGAGATCTGGGCTGAGGCTCCCGATGCCGATGCCCTGCTCGACATCATCATTCCCTCGGCAGCACGCGAGGGCCGAGCCCTGACCGTGACCACCGCCACGTGCTCGGTGATCATCCTCAGACAGGTGCTCGACTACGCGCGCCCCGGATCTCGCTGGAGCATCAAGCTCGCCGGAACGGCCATTCGTCGAGCTGACTTCGAGCCCGACGCGTTCTTCGAGTACTGGACCACCGTGCACGCACCCATTGGACGAAACGTGCCCGGCGTGGGTGGCTACACGGTGTCGCGTGTGCGTCAGGGACGCATCGGCGAGGAAGCAGCCGACGCCATCATCGAGCAGTGGTACGTCAACGAGCAGGCCTTCGACGACGCGCAGTCGACCGAGCCTGCCCAAGCCGCATGGGCCGATGTCAGCAACTACGCGATGACCACGGGCGTGGCCTTCTGGCTCATGACCGAGTCGGTCATCATCGAGCCGCCGGCCACTGGCCTCGGAACCTTGGATCTCTGACATGCCGCACGTGCGGCCCTGGGTGCTCGACACCCCTCACTCCGGAATCCGCAGAATGCTCGAGCACGCGCGGGATGTCGAGAACTCGGTGATGCTCATCAACGGTGATCCCAACTTCACCACGCCCGGGCACATCATCGATGCGGCGGCAGCAGCTGCGCACTCGGGGGGCACCGGATACTCACCTGGTGACGGGTTGCTGTCACTGCGCGAAGCAGTTGCCGCCAAGCTCGGCCGCGTCAACGAAATCGAGGTGGGAGCAGATCGCGTCTGCATCACAACCGGCGCCTGCGGCGGGCTGTACACCACACTGATGGTGCTGCTCGACCCCGGTGACGAACTGCTGATCCCCGACCCAGGCTGGTCAAACTATGCGGCCATGGTTCATGTTCTCAATGCCCAACCGGTCGCCTACCAGTTGCGGCCCGACGACGGGTGGAGCATCGACATCGATTCGATTGAGGCATCGATCACCCCCCGCACGCGAGCGATTCTGGTGAATTCGCCGAGCAACCCCACGGGTGGCGTCGAGTCTGCCAACACGTTGCGGCAGGTACTCGAGATCGCGGAACGACATGACTTGTGGGTTATCTCCGACGAGGCCTACGACCAGTTGGTGTTTGGCGGTCCCAGTGTCAGCACCGCCAGCCTCGGCGGTGACGACCGAGTGATCAGCATCTTCACCTTCTCGAAGACCTACGCGATGACGGGCTGGCGAGTGGGGTACGTC
>WLOZ01000002.1 GCA_009699025.1 Actinomycetota bacterium | reverse complement strand
GAGGGCTTTGGCACGGCACCGGGTGACACGCGGGTACGTGACCAGATCATCACCTTTCTGGTCGCGGGGCACGAGACCGTGGCCAGCGCGCTCACCTGGGCGTGGCACCTTCTTGGTTCGGCTCCCCACGCGGCGACAGCGCTACGCGATGAGGCGCTCGCGGTGCTAGGCCAGCGTGCGCCCACCTTCGCCGACTACACCCGATTGCCCTACGCACGAGCAGTGGTCGACGAGGCGCTGCGCCTGTACCCGCCGGCCTGGCTCATCACCCGCACCTCGCGCGAGGCCGACGTGCTGGCCGGCCGCGAGGTTCCGGCGGGGGCGCTCGTGGTGATGAGTCCGTGGTTGGTGCACCGACATCCAGACCTCTGGCACGACCCTGAGCGCTTCGACCCCTCCCGCTTTCTCGCGACCGGAGCCTCCGACCCGGCTCGGCTCGGCTACCTGCCCTTCGGTGCGGGACCGCGGCTGTGCATCGGTCGCGACTTCGCGCTGGTCGAGGCGACCCTGATCATGGCCACCATCGCTCGCCGATGGCGATGCGACCCGGTCGACGCGGCCTCCGTGCGCGCCGAGCCGCTCGTGACAGTGCGCCCCGCCCGCGGGCTCCCGATGCGGGTGCGGCCCGCGCAGGAGCCCGACTAGAAGCTCGACTCGTACTGGTGCGCATCCTTGCGCAGCAGCCTCATCGAGTCGAAGGCGTACCAGAGCGTTTTGCGTGAGAACACCCAGAGCACGGGCACCATCATTACCAGCGCCCCGGCGATCCAGAGCGGGCGCTGCAGCCACCACGACAGGGTGGGGCTCGACGGCGGTACGTAGCCCAAGCCCCACACCACGACGAGGATGAACAGCGACATCGCTGTGGTGTGGAAGAGGAACAGCGGCAGCGACACGCGGTTGAGCATGGCGTTAAACACTCCTGCCCTCGGCCGCTTCAGCCATCGAAGCGCCCTCGGCTGCAGCAGCATGGCCGCCCCCGCCTGAAACAGGGTGAGCATGATGATTGCAAAGGTGGGGGGTCCCATGTTCGAGAACTTGTCGGTCGCGACACCCACCATCGAGGCGGGGTACCCGCCGTCGACGGTCAGCAGCAGCAGTCCGAAGAGGCCGGAGAACATGATGGCCCAGTTCACCCGGCGAGGCATCACGGCGAGGGTGTCGAAGAAGAATCCCAGTTGGTGGCAAAAGGCGAACACCACCAGTAGTTGCGCGTAGCCCAGCCACTCGACCCCAAAGTGGAAACGTCCGATGTCGACTGCGCAGGCCAGCGCTCCCACCAGCACCAGGGCGGCAACCCCCCACCTGCGGTGCAACCAGATCATCACGGGTGCGATGAGCACCAGCAGCAGGTAGGCACCGATGAACCACAGGGGCGACAGGATCAAGATGACGGCCCGGAACATCCACGGCGTACCCCAGGTCGCGTTCACGACCACGTAGATCGCGAGCCACACGGTGATAAGGGAGGCGGTGGGCAGCACCAGGCGACGCGCTCGGCCCAGCACGAAGATTCCGTAGCCGCCACCATTGGCGCGCACCTTGTCCCACACCCGCAGGTGGGCGTAGCCGCCCACGAAGAAGAACAGCGGGAGCACCTGGAAGAGCCAGGTGAGGGGGGAGAGGCCGTAGGCGAACTGCAGCGGGCTGGTGGGTTCAGGGCCCTTCGGGGTCCACACGATGATGGTGAAGGCCCAGTGCCACAGCACGACGATGCAGAGTGAGAGCGCGCGAAGTAGGTCGATGTAGGGATCGCGAAGGTTGGCCGTGGTGCCCGTGGCCTGCGGTGATGCGGTGCTTGTCATCGGTATCGCGTCACTCCTCGCAGGAATCCCCTGTGATCCTGTCAGAGCCAGCACCGATGGCGCGAATTAGCCTCCGATGGTGATGTAGTTGATCAGCGCCGCTCGCTCGCTCTCGAGGTCCTCGAGGCGGCGCTTCACCACGTCGCCGATGCTGATCATTCCCATCAGGTGGTGGTTGTCGTCGACTACCGGAATGTGTCGTATGCGCTGATTACTCATGATTGCCATCAGTTCGTCGACCTCGCGATCGACGGTGGTGCACGTCACGTTGGTGGTCATGACCTCGCGGATCGGCAGCAGCAGCGCGTCGGGACCGTGCGCCTGAAGCATGCGTACCACGTCGCGCTCAGACACAATCCCAACGATCTCGCGGCCGTCCATCGTCACCACGAGGGCGCCGATACCGTGATGGGCGAGGGTCTCAATGGCGCTCAGCAGGGGCTCGTCTGGGTGCGCAGTGATCACTGCGCTGCCCTTGGACTCGAGGATGGTGATGAGCGACACGGGTGCCTCCTCAGATGGCCTCTCACCACTATGTCCCCGACCTCGCCCGTTGCGCAAGGTGTCGCTGCGACGGGTGAGTGATGCGGTGACAGACTGGCGACGTGCGAGTGATGGCCGTGGTGTGCGTGTGGATTCCCGCAGTGCTGTGGGTCGACCGCACCGCTTCGGTCGCAACTCAGGTGGCTCTGGGCGTCGTGACCTGGGCACTGCTCATCGCTCTGCTGGTGCGCGCAACAGCCCTGCTGCGAGTGCAGACGCTCGTCGTCGTCGCCTTCGCCACGCTGGTTGAGTACGTATTCTCCGGCTGGCTCGGTGTGTACGAGTACCGGCTCGACCACGTGCCCGCCTACGTACCGCCCGGACACGGGCTCGTGTACCTCGCGGCTCTCGGCTTCGCGGCGTGGGTGGGAGTCCGGGCGCGACTCGCGCGTGTGGCCGTGGTCGCCACGATCGTTCTGGGAGCCCTCGCGGCATCGTGGGGGCTGTGGATCTCGCCCCGGCCCGACCTTCTCGGTGCCTTCTGGTACCTCTGCCTCGTCGGATTCCTGGTGTGGGGCCGAAGTCGAATGCTGTACGTGGGCGCCTTCATCGTGGTCACGTGGCTCGAGGTGCTAGGCACGATGTGGGGCGTGTGGCGCTGGATGCCGCGCGACACGATTCTCGGGATCGTCACCATCGGAAACCCACCATCGGTGGCGGCGGGGGGCTACGGGTGGTTCGACCTCGCGGCTGTGGCGCTCGCGCCCGTGCTGCTCGCGTGGGGGGCGCCGTGGTGGAGCCGGCGCCCTTCCCTACGGCCGAAGGAGCTCAATCACGCTGTCATGAACGAGGCCGTTGGTGCTCAGGCCGCTGACGATGCTGGCGCCGGAGTACGCCGACGACCCGTCGTAGCCGGTGCATCGACCACCGGCCTCGACGACGATCGGAATCAGGGCGGCGATATCCCACGGATTGAGCTGGGGCTCGGCGGCGACGTCGACGGCCCCCTCGGCCACCAGCAGGTGCGACCAGAAGTCGCCGTAGGCGCGGCTGCGCCAGCACCGGTTGAGGAGGGCCTGCAGCCCCTGCGAGCAGTCGAGGCCTGACACTGCCACGTCATCCCAACCCACGGGGTCGCTGTAACTGAACGACGCATCCTCGAGCCGGGCGACGGCTGAGACGCGGAGGGCGCGCTCGCTGCCGTCGACGTCGCGCGTGAAGGCACCGCCACCGGTGGCGGCCCACCAGCGACGCGCGAGGGCGGGGGCACTCACCACCCCCATCACCGGGGTGCCGTCGACCACGAGCGCTATGAGGGTGGCCCACACCGGCACGCCGCGCACGTAGTTCTTGGTGCCGTCGATGGGGTCGAGTACCCACGTACGCGAGCTGCTTCCGGTGTCGGCGCCCTCCTCGCCACGCACGGCGTCGTCAGGGCGCTCGGCGGCCAGAATGGCGCGCAGCGCCTCCTCGGCACCCCTGTCTGCCTCGGTAACGGGCGTGAGGTCGGGCTTAGTGCTCACGACGAGGTCAGTGGCCCTAAATCGCGACATCGTGAGGAGGTCAGCGGTGTCGGCCAGTCGGGTCGCGAGGGCCAGATCCGGTGCCCAGGGGGAGTCCATGACCCGACGCTATCGGCTCTGAACCTGCGCGGATCGGGGTGATGCACACTAATGTAAATCCATGTCGACCTTTGACCTCTATGCTCTTCCCGCCGAGCTGCAGACCTGGGACCTCGAGGCAGCGGGTGCCGCTCGCTTCACCTGGGAGTACGGCGACGGCCGCGACCGGCTGCTGGGGCTCTACTCCAAGGGCAAGCAGAAGCAGTGGGACTCTGCCGAGCGAATCGAATGGGACCTCGAGATCGACCCCGACGACCCCTTCGGACTCCCCAAAGAGATCCATCCACTCGTCGGCTCGCGCACGTATGAGGGCCTCAGCGAGGCTGAGCGCACGGCGAGTGGCCGGGCGATGGGGGTGTGGCAGTTCAGCCAGTTCCTGCACGGCGAGCAGGGGGCTCTGATCTGCTCGGCCCGCATCGTGGAAGGCGTGCCCGACCTCGATTCCAAGTACTACGCGGCCACCCAGGTGATGGACGAGGCTCGCCACGTCGAGACCTATGCGCGGTTCCTGCAGGAGAAGGTGGGCGAGGTCTACCCCATCAATCCGCATCTCAAGGCGTTGCTCGACGACACCCTCACCGACCCTCGGTGGGATATGCCCTACCTGGGCATGCAGGTGCTCATCGAGGGACTCGCGCTCGCCGCGTTCGGCGTGCTGCGCGACATCTCCACCGACGCACTCACCAAGCAGATTCTGTCGTACGTGATGGCCGACGAGGCTCGGCACGTTGCCTTTGGCCGCATCGCGCTGCGCGACTACTACTCGCAGCTCAGCGCCGCCGAGTTGGCCGAGCGCGAGGAGTTCGTGATCGAGGGTTCGTTCCTCATGCGCAGCCGCTTCCGCGGTGATGAGGTGTGGGAAGGTCTCGGCTACGACGTGGTCGACTGCGTTGCCGCGGTGGAGAATTCGCCGTATATGCAGGCCTTCCGCACCCTGCTGTTCAGCCGCATCGTGCCGTGCGTCAAGGACATCGGCCTCTGGAGTCCGAAGGTGCAGAAGGCGTATGCCGACCTCGGGGTGCTCGATATGGCCGGCCTCAACCTCGATGACCTGATGGCCGACGACGAGGCCAAGGCCGACTCGTTCGATCAGGTGCGCATCGAGCGCGCTGCCAAGGCACGCTTCGATGTCGAACTGCAGGCGCGCAGGGCAGAGGTTGATGCCGTGGTGACGGCCGAGGCCAACGCCTGATCGAGTGGATCTAGCCGCCTAGCCTGACTGCTCGTCGACCCCCGAGCGCAGCGAATCGAGCACCCGCCTCAGCGACGCCAGTCGCTCGGCACCTCCCGTGCCCGCGTGGCCGTCGGCCACCCAGGCGTCGAGGCCACACTCCTCCTCGACGTGCGAGCAGGCGCGCGGGCAGTGGGTGGTGCCTCCCACAAACTCCGGAAACGCATCGATGACCTTCTCCGCGCTCACGTGCGCGAGTCCGAACGAGCGGAGTCCGGGCGTATCGACGATCCAGCCGCCGCCGGGCAGCGGCAGCGCCACTGCCGACGTGGAGGTGTGGCGGCCCCGGCCGGTGGTGTCATTAACTCGGCCGGTGGCGCGGAACGCGCCGGGCACGAGGGCGTTGACGAGCGTTGACTTACCAACGCCCGACGAGCCAAGGAACACGCTGAGGTCATCGCGCAGGATTGAGCGCAGTTCGGTCAGGTCGCTAGCGCGATCAAGCACCACGGTGTCAACGTCGAGGGCGAGATAGTCAGCCAGCAGCGCCGCAGGTGACGCAAGGTCGCTCTTGGTGAGCACGAGAAGCGGGGCGAGGCCGGCATCGAACGCTGCGACAAGGGCGCGGTCGATGAGGCGCGGCTGGGGCGCTGGCTCAGCCAGTGACACCACGACCGCGAGCCGGTCAGCGTTGGCGACGATGACTCGCTCAACCGGGTCGGTGTCATCGGCGGTGCGACGCAGGGTGGTGGCCCTCGTCTCGACCCTCACGATGCGGGCGAGGGCGTCGGGGGCGCCGGTCAGGTCGCCCACCAGCGCCACGCGATCGCCGACGACCACCCCCTTGCGGCCGAGTTCGCGTGACTTCACCGCCATCAGTCTCTTCGGCTCGACGTCGTTAGGACGCTCATCGTGCGAATCACCCTCGACGCACGTGAAGCGGCCGCGGTCGACCCCCACCACGAAGCCGGGCCTGGAATCGCTGTGCTGGGGGCGGTCCTTAGACCGGGGTCGTGACTTGGTGCGCGAGGGGCGCACTCGCACGTCGTCCTCGTCGAGTTCGCGCCGGCCGGTGGAGCGCGCGGAGCTCATCGACCCCCGCCGGTGACCATGGTCGCCCACAGGCCCTCAAAGTCGGGAAGGGTCTTCGTGGTGGTGCCGATGTCGTCGACGGTCATGCCCGGTACGACGAGTCCGATCACGGCCCCGGCGGTCGCCATGCGGTGGTCGTCGTAGGCGTGCCAGGGGGCTGCCCGCAGCGGGCCCGGGGTGATGACGAGCCCATCGGTGGTCTGCGTGACCGAGGCCCCGATGGCGCGCAGTTCGGTCTCGAGGGCGGCCAGCCGGTCGGTCTCGTGCCCGCGCAGGTGGGTGATTCCACGAAGCGTGCTGGGAGAGTCGGCCAGTGCGGCAAGCGCGGCGATGACAGGCGTGAGCTCGCCGACGTCGTGGAGGTCGACGTCGATGCCCGAGAGCATGGCCGGCCCTGCGACCCGAAGTCCCTCGGGCACGAGGGCGACCTCGCACCCCATGGTGGCCAGCAGCGCCCGAAGAGCGTCGCCGGCCTGCGTGGTGGTGCGTGGCCAACCCAGCACCGTGACGAGGCCACCCGTGGCCGCGGCCGCGGCCAGAAACGGTGCGGCATTCGAGAGGTCTGGCTCGACCTCGACGTCGCGGGCCGCGATGGTGCCGGCGTGCACTCGCCAGCGGGCGGCGGCCGGGTCGCCGGAGTCGACGTCGACGGTGACTCCACGCTCGCGCAGCATCTCGACCGTCATGACGATGTGGGGCATCGACGGCACCGCGGCACCACGATGCGTGACCGTGACGCCGTGCTGGTACCGAGCGCCCGCAAGTAGTAGTGCGCTGACGAACTGGCTTGAGGCTGACGCGTCGAGGCTGACCTCATGGCCGGTGACCCGGCCGGCACCATGCACCACGAAGGGCAGCGCGGGGTGGCCGCCATCATCGACCCGCACGTCGAGCTGACGCAGCGCCTCGACGATCGGCCCCATCGGACGCTCGCGTGCTCGGGGGTCGCCGTCGAAGGTCACGTCGCCGTCGGCGAGGGCTGCCACCGCGGGGAGGAAGCGCATGACCGTGCCGGCAAGACCGCAGTCGATGGTGGCCGGACCGCGAAGGGGCGCGGGCTTCACAGTGACGGTCTCGCCCTCCACGGTGATCTCGGTGCCGAGCGTGCGGAGGCCATCGATCATGAGAAGAGTGTCGCGGGCGAGCAGCGCGCGCTCGATGCGCGAGGTGCCGTTGGCGAGGGCGGCTAGGACGAGGGCCCGATTGGTGGCCGATTTCGAACCGGGAACGGCGACGGTGGCGCGCACGGGCGCGGTGGCGAGTGGGGCTCTCCACGGATCGGGCATAACCCAAGGCTATCGGCCGAGCGGCGAGGCATCCGCTGACCGTCGCCGTGGCACAGTGGTTCCATGTGCGGTCGATACGCGATGAGCCGTGGGGCGGTCGAACTGGTCGAGGAGTTCGAGGTCGATGACCCCGCGCCCCCCGCCCTGCCCGCCGACTACAACGTTGCCCCCACCAAGCCGGTCTACGCGGTGCTCGAGCGGCTCGAGCATGAAGCCGAGCGTTCTCGCCGCCTGGCTATCGTGCGCTGGGGACTCGTACCGTCGTGGGCGAAGGACCCGTCGGTGGGAAGCCGCATGGTGAACGCCCGGCTCGAAACCGCAGCCGAGAAGCCGTCGTTCCGGTCGGCGTACTCACGCCGCCGCTGCATCATGCCTGCTGACGGCTACTACGAGTGGCAGGTCGCCCAAAACGCTGACGGCTCGGGAAAGGCGCCCAAGCAGCCGTGGTTCATCCATGCTGGCGACGGCCACGTGCTGGGCATGGCTGGCCTCTACGAGGTGTGGCGCGATCGAACCCGCGACAACGACGACCCGGCCGCCTGGCTGTGGACCGCGACCGTGCTCACCGCCGAGGCCACCGGCGAGCTTGCTCGTATTCACCACCGCACGCCCCTGCTGGTGCCGCGCGAACTCAGGTCGCAGTGGCTCAACCCAACCAATCACGATCCGAGCAGGCTGATCCCGCTGCTCCGGCGGGCGTCCGAAGACTTGGTGGCCACCCCGGTTTCGACCGAGGTGAACAGCGTGCGCAACAACGGCCCGAGCCTGCTGACTCCGGTGAGCATCGAGGCCGGGGAATGAACGAGGAGGTGGCGTCGTTCTGCAGGTGTGCGAATGATCCTGTCGACGCCAGGCCCGGGGCCTGTCATGGGCCTGGGCCCTGTTGAACCCCCGGTGGCCAGCCAGAAGCTCAAGGGCGACAAGGGCGGCTCGGTGACCTCAGCGGACATGGGCTTCGGCCTCCCTGATGCCACCCGGTCGCGCACTCCGACAGGCTTCGTTCAGACCAACCCGGTAGATTCAACAATGATGAGTGATACCAGTCAGGCCCCCGACACCACCGAGGTACCTGAGACCGTCGACGTCGTCGAGCCTCTGGCCGATCGAATCGGTGAAGGGGTCGGCGACGACCTCTCGCGTGCCCCCGAGGGCGAAACTGATGCCCAGCGCTCGGCTCGCTTCGAGCGCGACGCCCTGCCCTTCCTTGACCAGCTCTATGGCGGCGCGATGCGCCTCACCCGCAACCAGCAGGACGCCGAGGACCTCCTCCAAGACACCTTCGCCCGTGCCTTCTCCGCGTTTCACCAGTACCGCGACGGCACCAACCTCAAGGCGTGGCTCTTCCGCATCCTGCAGAACACGTACATCAACACCTATCGCAAGAAGCAGCGGCAGCCGCTGCAGTCGTCGACCGACGAGGTTGAAGACTGGCAGATGCACCAGGCCGAGTCGCACACCTCGACCGGCCTTCGCTCGGCCGAGGCCGAGGCCCTCGATAGGCTCCCCGACTCCGACGTCAAGGAGGCGCTGCAGGCCATTCCTGAAGACTTCCGCGACGCCGTGTATCTCGCCGATGTCGAGGGCTTCTCCTATCAGGAGATCGCCGACATCATGGGCACGCCGATCGGCACGGTCATGAGCCGGCTGCACCGGGGCCGCCGGCAGTTGCGGGAGCTTCTCGAGGACTACGCCCGCGAGCGTGGCTTCGTCGGCGCTGGGCGCGGAGGCAGCACGACATGAGTTGCGGCGCGCCTCACCACTGCGACGAGGTCCTCGAACGGTTGTACACGTTTCTCGACTCCGAACTCGACACCGCCAGCGCCGAGGAAATCCAGCGCCATCTCGACGAGTGCGCTCCCTGTCTGGAGCAGGCCGCTGTTGAACGCATGGTCAAGCAGTTGGTCGCCCGCTCATGCGCCTGCGAGCCTGCACCAGACGAGGTGCGACTGCGGGTCGTGCAGCGAATCACTGAGGTCAGAGTGACCTATCGCTACGAGAGCCCCTGACGTCAGCTGCCGTTGGGGCGCTTGCCGTGGTTGGCCTTGTTCTTCTTGCGATCCTTCTTCTTGCGTCCGCGCTTGCTCACTATGAACTCCTTGGCTCGAAACCTCGAGCCGTCAGTGTCTCACACTGAGACGGTTAGCCCGCCAGACGGCGGTTGATGGCTGCCAGCACCCCACGGGCCACCGCATCCTCGGAGTCGCCGCGAACGAGGGCTGACCCGCACAGCACCTGCTCCCCGAGTCGCGGGATGGCCAGGGTGATCACCACTAGCGCGACCTCGCGGTCGCCAGCAGCAACGAGCATCGCTGAGTCGACGTGCGACGGAATTCCGAGCAGGTCGTCGACCGCGCGCAAGGAGGCCTGCGCCACGATGCGCGGCCGGTGCGCGGGAGACCCTGGGCCGGTTGCCGTGCCGGTGTACACGCTGCCGTCGATCGTGAGGGCGACGCTGACCTCGGCCTCGCCGTCGCGGGTGTGCACGGTGATGGAGGTGAGCGAGGGTCTCGGGGGAGGCGCGAGAGGCTCATGCACCGAGGCGAGGAGGGGGCCGGAATCGGCCTCGCCCACGGTGCTTGCGCTGAGCGAGGGTTCGTCTCCGAGTTGAACCACGGACACGATGCGATGGTCGAGTGCGAGTCCGTACGAGGCCATGGCGAGTGACTGGATGTCGCGCACCACCTGCTTGGCAGGCTTGGACGAGGTGGCAAGTACGTGAACCTCAAGCGGAGCGGCATCGGGACCGGTGACCACGCTCACGGCACGCACGCCCGGAATGTCGCGCAGCGCATCTTCAAGTTCGGGTAGCAGACGCAGGGCTGTCATCGTGGAAGTCCCATCTCAGTCGTCATCAGAGACCACGCTAAGACCTGCCGCGCCGGGACGGCGTGAGGGCGCGCCGACATTGGCTACATCATTCAGAGCCGCGACTGACGCAGGGGAGTCGGAGGAGTCGGAGGAGTCGGAGGAGTGGGAGTCCGAGGCGGGTTCGGCCTGCTGGGATTGCTGCAGCGCGCGCGCCTGGGTCCAACTGGCCCGCGCCTCGGCGGTGGCGCCCCTCGCGGCGATGTCGGAACGTCGCCGCGCCTCAAGGGCGGCCGGAAGAACGGCCGCCGCGTGCTCAACGAGCCCCTCAATACTGCGTCGCTGCCAGTAGGTGAGTTCACGGGCGGCCACGGCGTCGAGGTACCCGACTGACTGGGCCAGTCGGATGGCGTCGTCGAAAGCGCGGGTGGCGGCGTCGTCGCGTGCCGAGAGCAGGGCGGTGACCAGCCCTGGATCCAGCGTCTCGTGCCCCATGGCCCTCAGAGTACGGCGGGCCGGCGCTGCTCTGGTGTAAGCGCGCCGCGGCACCTGAGCACCATCCATCACTTGACAAGCAGCAGTCTCACTGGTCACATTAGTAACACGGGTCACACTCGACGGAGTGCGATCCGACAACTTCAGAGCGGCGGGACAGGGATCGGCAGTCGAGGGACGCATCACTTCCCCGCGCACACGCTGGGGCTCAGGCCCGAGCGGTGGCGTTTGGGTGCGTTGTCCTGACATTGCACGCGTACTACCTCCAGCGGAGCGGATCATGCACGGGCTTACACAGCGGACGCCCGTGACTTCAGATCCCAGAGGTGATATCCCCATGAAGAAGATCACGGCTGTCGTCGAGCGCATGCTCGGCGCCGAGGCCGCCTGGTCGTGGCGGTGACTTAGTCGCCGCTGGCCAGGTGCGCACATCCAAGTGGTGAGCCATCGCTGCCGATCCCTGTCCCTCCGCCCTGAGCCCCGATCGCCGATCACGGCCCGGATCACCGAGGAGGATCAATGCGCGCGCTTCCTCCGATCGCACGCGCTTACGTCCTCCTGGTGGTCGGCCTTGGGGTCGCAGTTTCGGCGATGGCGGCGCGGCAGGGGGTTGACTGGGTCACCGTCACGGTGCTGGCAGCGCTGGTCGTCGGTTCGGAGGCGCTGAGTACCACGCTGTCTCGCAGTGTCAGCCGGGGCAGCGATGTCGGCATCTCGGTCACCACCCCCATCATCATTGCCTCAGTGCTGCTGCTCGGCCCGTGGGGCGCAGCGGTCGTTGGAGTGTCGAGCGCGCTGGAAGTGAGCCGCCTGCCCCTAGTCAAGCGTGCCTTCAACGGTGCGCAGATGTGCATCGCTGCCTTCGCCGCCGGCTGGGTTTATGTCGCCGTCGGTGGTCAGGCTCCGCTCAGCACCTTCTCGCCCCGAGGCGTCCTGCTGCCGATGCTGGTCGGCAACCTCGCCTTCGAACTCGTGAACGGGCTCCTCATCGTCGTGGTCATCTGCCTCGTTGAGAAGGTGTCGGCCGCGCGTGTGTGGACCGGCACCATGCGCTCCTCGGCGCTGCCGTACTTCGTCTACTCGGTGTTCGGGCTCCTGCTTGCGGTCGTGTGGGCCAGCGGGGTCGGCCCCTTCGCCGCCGTTCTGGTGCTTGCGCCCCTGCTGGTCGCACGATGGGTGTTCGCCCTCTTCGCCGCTGAGCAGGAGGCCTACGACAGCACCATCCGGTCTCTCATCCAGGCGGTGGAGACGAAGGACTCGTACACGCGTGGTCACTCCGAGCGGGTTGCCCGGGCGAGTGTGATGATCGGCAGACGCATCGCGATGCCCGAGGACCGCGTGCAGTCGCTGCACTATGCAGGAATCCTGCATGACGTTGGCAAGCTAGGTGTCCCCACGCGCGTGCTGCAGAAGGCTGGCCGACTCGACGACGGAGAGTTTGCCGCGATTCAACTGCACCCGGTGCGTGGCCGCGACATCACCCGCGAGCTCGAGTTTCTCGGTGAGGCGATCGACGGCATCTACCACCACCACGAGCGCCTCGACGGACGCGGATACCCTCTGGGCCTCGCGGGCGATGACATCCCGGAGTTCGCCCGGGTGATCGCGGTGGCCGATGCGTTCGACTCGATGACCACGACTCGCTCCTATCGAGGCGCGCGCACGGTCGACGACGCCATCGTTGAGCTCGACCGCTGCGCCGGCACCCAGTTCGACCCGGCGATGGTGACGGCGCTGGTCGCGGCCCTGGCCGACGACGGTTGGGTTCGCGAGCTTGGTGACGAGCCCCTGGCCGATCCGTCGCCCTACTCGGTGCCCAGTTACGGCAGCGACGACGACGACCCCACGTCATCGGCCGAGCTACTGGCCGCGGCCTCAGAGGCGCCGGTCCGAGCAGAGGAAGCCACCGTCGCCGATACTGCGGCCGAGGTCGACAGCGTGCTGGCCAACCTGTGGGGACTTGAATACCGTCTGGCCCGCGATGGCGATTCCGATGTGCGCTCAGATGACGGGGTCGCACCATGATGAGCCCGACGCGGAGCGAGAATCCCGCGCTGCGCGGTCAGCTTCCCGTTGTGGTTCTGGCCGGGGTCATCGTGGCGGCCTCGGCCGCTCTCTTGGCGGTGCAGGGTCTGCAGCAGGTGCGGGTCGCCGCGGCCTTCGCCCTGCTCATCGCTGTCGGCGAGGTGCTGCGCATTACGCTGCCGGGTGGCCGGAAGGCCGCGCCCCTGGCGGCCGCTGGCACCCTGGCCTACGCGCTCCTGCCCGCCTTCGACCATCAGCACATGTCCTACGGGGTGCCGCAGGCAGTCATCGTTGTCAGTGTCGGAACCGCGGTGGGAGCGATCCCCTACCTCGCGGCCGAGCAATCGATTCGCCTGGACGACTTTGCTCGGCGCGTCATCGTGACCTTCGTGGTGGCCGCACTATTCCGGCCACTGCTCGACCTTCAGTGGACAAGCCGGGCATCTCTGGCGCTGGTGATGTCCGCCGTCGCCGTTGCGGGCTTCCTGATCGACACCCTCCTCGCTGCCGCACTGCGCTCGGCCCAGGATCATTCGCCCTTCCGTCGAACCCTCATCGACGAGACGCGCGCCCTCGTCGGAATCGGCTCGGCCATTACCGCGACCGGAGTGCTCATCGCGCTCGCCGGCGAGGTGATGGCCTGGTGGGCGCTCGTTGTATTCGTCATCCCCCTGCTGCTGACCCAGTTCTCCTTCCGCCGCTACTCGTCAATCCGATCGACCTACGACCAGACCATCAGGTCACTGGCGCGCGTGACCGAGGTGGGGGGATACACCGAGACGGGGCACGCAAGTCGCGTCGCCGAGCTGTCGGTGGGGATCGGTCGCGAGATGGGCATGTCTGAGCGTGAGCTTGACGACCTCCGGTACGCGGCCCTGATGCACGACATCGGGCAGCTCTCGTTGCAGGAGCCAATCGCCGGCGGGGCCACCACCCTCGTGTCGGTCGAGGAGCAGCAACGTATCGCTGGGCTCGGCGCGGCGGTGATTCGCCAGACTGCCCTGCTGACGCGCGTTGCCGACATGGTCGAGAGGCAGGCCGATTGGGTGCGCAGCGGTCCAGGTGGCGCCGATGACACCCTCCCGCTTGGCTCACGGATCATCGCTGTGTGCAACGCCTACGACGACCGCGTCGGCGCCAGCCTTGAGAGTGACCGACGGCTACGGGCCCTCGAGGACCTGCGCCTGAGCAGTTCACGCGTCTACGACGGACGAGTCGTCGACGTCCTGTCGCGCATCGTCGGGCGTAGCCTCGCCCTCGTGCCCTGACCCGCGTGGTTGGATGGGCGCGACCCCCAGGAGGACTTGTGATCGAGGTGCACTGCGACATGGTCGCCAATGTGGCCGACGTCTTCGTTGAGCCCGGCACCGTGGTGACGGCAGGCGACATGGTGCTGCTGCTCGAATCCATGAAGATGGAGATCCCGGTCCTCGTCGAAGTGGCAGGCACGATCGTGGAGGTCCGCGTGTCGTCGGGCGACGTCGTGCAGGAGGGCGATGTGCTGGTGGTGCTGCTCCCACTCGTCGACGGGGCCTAGCCCGGCTGCGCGGCTCAAGGAATGGGGCGTTCCTGCCGACACTTCACCTGTGACTGACACTCTGCCCCTGATCGAATCGCCCACGCTGATCGAGAGTGGTACCGACGAGCTTCGCTCGATTAGGCCGCTGCTGCGCGCCGCGTCGGAACTGGGGGCAAGCGACCTGCACCTGAAGGTGGGCTCACCCCCCCGGGTGCGGATCGACGGTCGCCTTCGCCATCTCGACACTCCGCCCCTGACTGCGGCGGAGACGGCAGCGATGTGCCGCGAAGTGATCAGGTCAGACCTCGTCGACGAGTTTGAGCGCACCCATGAGGCAGACTTCGCCTTTGCCGACGACCGGCTCGGACGCTTCCGAGTCAACGCATTTCACCAGCGGGGCGTGGTGGGTCTCGTGCTGCGCAGGGTTTCCGTGGGTGCCATCCCGCTGGCCGAACTGAGTCTGCCCGCGGCGGTATCGCAACTCGCCCTCGAGCCGCGTGGACTCGTGCTGGTGACGGGGCCGACTGGATCGGGCAAGTCGACCACCCTCGCCGGCATGATCGACCACGTGAACAGCAGCCGCGAGGTGCACATCATGACGGTTGAGGACCCCATCGAGGTCGTGCACATCGACAAGATGGCGATGGTCAACCAGCGCGAGGTGCGCGTCGACACCGATGACTTCGTCAGTGCGATGCGAGCGGCGATGCGCCAGGATCCCGACGTGATCCTCATCGGGGAGATGCGCGATCGTGAGACCGTCCACGCGGCCATCTCCGCGGCCGAGACAGGGCACGTGGTGTTCTCGACCCTGCATACGGTTGACGCGCAGGAGACGGTGGCGCGCATTATCGACTTCTTCCCCCCGCACGAGCAGCAGCAGGTTCGCACCTCGCTCGCGGGGGCACTGCGCGGCGTGATCTGTCAGCGGCTCGTGACCCGGGCTGACGGCCAGGGCCGCTGCGTGGCCATGGAGATCGCGATCAACACCGGGCGCATCGCTGAGGCGATCGTCGACCCCATGAAGACGGGCACCATCAACACGATCGTGTCTGAGGGTGACTTCTACGGGATGCAGACGTTCGACCAACACCTGATCACGCTGTTCCGAGACGGAGTGGTCACCCTCGACTCAGCCCTCGAGGCGTCGACCAGCCCTCACGACCTCAGTGTCGCCCTGCGCCAGCTTGGACTCCTTCACTAGGCGCCTCCAGACACACCTGCCGTACTCTGGCGTGATGGCAGTGATGGTGGGAATGACCGGATCGGTGTCACACGTCGTGACGCCCGATGACACCGCGCGCGCTTTGCTGAGCGGCGACGTCGACGTGCTCGGCACTCCCCGTGTGGTTGCGTGGCTCGAGGAGGCAACGATGGCTGCGGTGGCGCCCGGGGTGAGGGATTCTGACGTGTGCGTGGGTACGCGCGTGCTCCTCGAGCACGTGCAGCCCTCGGCGGTCGGACACAGAGTCGAGGCGACTGCCACTGTCACCGCCATCGATGGGCGCATCATCACCCTGGAGGTCGACCTCACCCGCCGCGACGACGACGGCGACATTCTGCTGGCCCATGGCGAGATCACCCGGGTGGTACTCAGCCGCCAGGGCTTCGTCGATCGGCTTGGCTCGTAAGGTCGAGCTCGTAGGCCAGCAGATCTACCTCGGAGTTCGGTTTCCAGTCGCGCGAGGGGGCCCGCGAAAACCCATGGCCCACGTAGAGCCGATGGGCCTGCACGTTCCAGTCGATGACGCAGCACACCAGCCGATGCGCGCCAGCTCTGCGGGCGCGGTCGACCACCCCGTGCACAAGCGCGGTCGCCACCCCGCTGCCCCACGCCTTCGGAGCCACGGCAAGGTAGCGAAACTCGACCTCGTCGGCTCGACACAGCTCGGCCTCGGGAGAGTCCGGGGGGCACATCGTGACAGTTCCGACGAGGCCTTCGCCACGCACCGCGACCAGCAGGATGCCCGAGTCGGCTCGCCCCGCAGCGTCACGAACGGCGTCGAGGTACTCGGAGCTGCCCGCGCCCTGATGTCCACCGGCGCGGTAGGCGTCGTAGGCGAGTTCGCCGACCGCTATCCACTCGTCGGGCTTGGCGACACGCACCACGAGGCGCTCGGACGCCGGGCTCATGGGGTCATCGTGGTGATAGTCCGTCGAATCCAGCCCACTCGGTGCAGCACCTCATGGGCGGTGTCGACCGGTGAACGACCATGGTTGGACACCGCCGGCAGGTGCAGCCGGCCCTGGGCGAGGGTGACCACCGCGGAGTCGGGGTTGTCAGAGGTGTCATGCAGGCGCAGACGTGCTGCTGTGATCTCGAGTGGAACCGAAAGACGCAGCGCCACCAGCGCTCCACCCACCGCGGCCCTGAGCAGCGCGACCTCGTCGAGGGAGCGCACCGCGCGGGCGAGCACCAGGGTGGCGGTGCCGTCGAGCGAGGCGAGCACGGCGCGCGAGGTCATCGTCGCGAGAGTGTCGAGCATCATCGCGGTGAACTGGTCGGGAGTGAGGTCGGGGTCGGGGCGGCAGAGCCCGTCGAGGTCGATCACGGCGTGGGGGACCCTTGCCTCGTCGAGCAGTTGCCCGATGGCGACCGCCACCGACGTCGTGCCCGATCCGCGCGGCCCGGCGAGCAGCAGGGCCCGACCCGATGACTGGCGCAGGTCGTGTGCGGTCATGGCCTCATTGTGCCCAGTTGTCGGTGCCGACCGGGCGGGGCCTGCCGTTCGGGGGGTGGTGATCAGGGACGGCTGGTAGCGTTACCGGATCGGCTCTGATCGAGGAGTCGATCGCCGGGCGGACGCCGAGTCCCGCCCACGTCCGGTGCCACGCTCGTGGGCGGGAGTGGGGGAACCACCTTCGGGTGCTGCGTGATCGTGCGCCAGCACCCTCGGGGTGAAGTCCGCGATATCGCTGGTCGGATGTCGCGGGCCGGGCCGAAGCGATGGCCCGAACCCGACAGCTCACCCCGCAGGCGTGTGGAGGATCGCTGATGCCCGGTCGTCTCATCCGCTTCATCAACGCTGCCAACGCTGCCAACGTTGCCAACGCTGCCCGCTATCCCGCGACCGCGGCGCTGGCTGTCTCACTGGTAGCGCTCACACTCCCTGTGTCCGCCATTCCACTGCCGTCAGGGGCCTCAACCTCATCGACGATCTCCACCGTGGCACTGGCTTCCCCCGCCTGGTCGCTCGGTCCTGCCGGAGCTCTGCAGGCCAGCTGCGTGCGCGTGACGTACCGCTGCAGCACCCGCGGCACGGCGGTGCTCGCTGTGCAGAGGTCACTCCGGGCCAAGGGCTATGCCGTGGCTGTCACCGGCGTGTACGGTGCCTCGACGGGTCGAGCAGTCGTCGCGTTCAAGACCGCTCAGGCGCGGCGCGGCAATGACCTCGGGTCGACCCCGCGAGTCGGCATTCGCACCTATGCGGCGCTCACGGCTCGGTCAGGAGGCGGCGGAGGCGGCGGCACGACCCCCACGCCCACTCCCACACCCACACCCGCCGTTCGATGTGGAACCGCTGCCGGCCGTACGTGTCAGTCGACCGCTGAGCGGGTGAAATTCGCCGGACACCGCATTTCGGCTCGCTGCCCCGTGCTCGGGGCCACCCTCGGCGACGGGTGGGGTGCCGGACGTGGCCATCAGGGTGTCGATCTGCTCATCACCAAGGCGCAGTACCTCACCAATGTGCCCATCGTCGCGGTCGAGGACGGCTACATCCTCAAGTCTCGTCGCCAGGACAACGGGGCCCTCGTGGTCCAGGTGGTGGGCGTCAGCGGCGCCGGCTACTACTACGGGCACCAGAAGGTGAACCTCGTCGCGGTGGGCGACCGCGTCAAGGCCGGTGAGGTCCTGGGCTACGTGGGCGATACCGGTCCGAACCCGGGTGCATTCCACCTGCACTTCCAGTTCCACCCGCGCGTGGTCACCAGCGTCGACGGGGTTCACCGCTGGCTCGGCAGCCCGATCGACGCCGCGCCGTTCATCAGGGTGGTCTGCTTCTAGAGGCCTGTCGTGGTGCGCGGGTAGGTCGCCTCGGGGTCGGTCGCGATGTCGACCAGGTAGGGGATGCCCGAGGCCAGCGCGCGGTCGAGCGCGGAGCCAATCTGATCGGCGGCCGTGACGCGCTCGCCCCCTCCACCGAGCGCTACCACCACCTCGTCGTAGCGCACTGCCGGGTTGAGGTCGGTGATCACGTCGTAGCCGTGGAGGAAGCGCATGGGGTGACGCTCGAGCCCCCACCCCGAGTTGTTGCCCATCACCATCACCACCGGCAGTCGGTGGCGCACCAGTGAGTCGACGTCCATCAGGCTGAAGCCCGCCGCCCCGTCTCCGAGCAGCAAGACCACCGGTGAGCTGGGGTGGGCGAGCCGTGCCGCGATGGCGTAGCCGAGTCCGGAGCCGAGGCAGCCGTAGGGTCCAGGGTCGAGCCAGCGGCCCGGGGCGGCCGGCTCGATGAACCGCCCGGCGAACGACACGAAGTCGCCGCCGTCGCCGATGACCACGGTGTCGTCGGTGAGTCGTGGCAGTAGTTCGCCGTAGATGCGAGCCGGGTGGATGGGGTCTGACTCGCTGTGCAGCAGCGAGGCGTCGTCGGCCCGCGCGGCGAGGTCGAGTCCGCGCAGGCGAGTGGCCCACTGGGCGAAGCTCGGTCGTCGCACGAGGGTGGCCCACGACAGCAGGATGCCGTCGAAGATGGCGCTCAGGTCGCCTGCGACGGTCGTGGTGTGGTTCGAGGCGTGGGCCGCCGACTGGCTGGCTGAATCGACGAGATGAACGACCGTCGTTGCGCGGTCGCGGCTGCCGAATCTGCCGTACGCGAGCCGGAAATCGAGGGGCGCGCCTGCCACGATGACGAGGTCGGCCTCAGCGAAGGCGGTGGAGCGAGCGCGCGTGACCAGAAGGTCGTGCCCTCGCGGCAAAATTCCACGGCCAAGGCCGGTGGTGAAGGTGGGCAGCCCGAGTTCCTCGGCGAACCGACGGGCCGCGTGCTCGGCACCGTCGGCCCACACGTCGGTCGAGAGCACCAGCACCGGGTGTGCGGACTCGGCCAGCAGGGCTGCCACAGCATCGAGGAGATCTGGGTCCGGGCACCGGTCGGGGGCCGTCGGTGTGCGGAGGGAATCGGGGTCAGCGGGTGCGGCGGAAGGAGTGGGCGTGTAGAGCACGTCCATGGGGATGTCGAGGAAGACCGGGCCCCGGTGTGCCGCTCCGGCGATTGTGAACGCCTCCTCAGCCGCCTGTCCGATCATGTCGGCGTGGTGCACGGTGCTCGAGTGCTTGGTGATAGGGGCGAGCAGCGGTGGCTGGTCAAGCTCCTGAAGTGCCCCTGAGCCGGCGCGAAAGTCCGGTGATCGTCCGCCGATCACCACCAGGGGAGCGCCGTTGAAGTGAGCCGAGGTCACAGCCGACACCACGTTGGTGACTCCGGGGCCGGCAGTAACTACCGCGAGGCCTGGACGGCGGGTGAGTCGTCCGGTGCCCTCGGCCGCGAAGGCTGCGGTTGCCTCATGGCGCACGTCGAGCAGGCGGGGGTTCGCAGTCTCCGCGGCGCGCCTGGCGTCGCCTGCCGAAGCAAACCCTGCGGCACCTCCGACCGCCGCGTCATACAGCGGGAACACGTGGGCCCCCGACAGGGTAAACAGGGTGGTGACCCCGTGCGCACGCGCCGCACGGAGAGCGTGCACGCCGCCGTGCTCACGGGCTTCGGGGCCGTCGGGGCCATCGGGGCCATCGGGTTCGTCGTCAAGGCTGCTCATCGCACGACCGTACATCGGGCGCGGCGCGCGGGGGACTCAGACGCGGGCGAACGTGGGTCGCGGTAGTAGTGTGCGTCACATGATCGACATGAACAGGGGTCTCCTCGTGGTCGTCGCCCTGATTCTCGTGGCGTTCATGGTCATGCTTGTCGTCGCGCAGGTGCTCTAGGCGCCGCTGCAGTGACGAGTCTCATCGGCCTGGCTGGGCTGGCACGCGACCGCACCGAGTTGAGCGACGACGACGCGGCCCATCTACAAGCAGTGGTGGCCGATTGGGGGTTGCTGGCCGACCTCGGATTCTCCGACCTCGTGCTGTGGGTGCCGACCTGGAATGAGGGCGGCTGCGTGGCCGTAGCCCAGGTGCGGCCCACGACGGGTGCCACCTCGCTGCCCGACGATGTGGTGGGTCAGTTCGCCCCCAAGGGAGAGTGGCCCTGCGTTGATCGCGCGCTCGTGTCGCGGCAGTCGGTGCTGGTGCGAGCCGAGGATCAACCGCGGGTCCCGCTGGGAGTTGAGGCCATTCCTGTCGTCAGAGAGGGGCGCGTTCTCGGTGTCATGGGGCGGCATGCCGCCGCCTTCTCGCGTCGACTCGGTGTGTCCGGAATTGGCGCTGAGGTCGTGCTCGGCGAGCTCGAGCAGGTGTACCTGCGCTCATTCGACGACCTCGCTGCCATGCTGGCCGCGGGTGAGTTTCCCTATGTCGAGCGGATCGGGGTCAGCACCGCCCCGCCGCGGGTCGGCGACGGTGTGCTGAGGCTCGACACCGCCGGACGCGTTGAGTTCGCAAGCCCCAACGCCGTCTCGGCCTTCCACCGACTCGGTCTGGCGGTCGACCTCCAAGGCGCGTCACTCGCGTCGGTGGTCTCCCGCCTCAAGACGCGGCCGGGCACGTCTGACGAGTCGTTGTCGGTCGTGGCGGCGGGTGTGGCAGCAGGCGAGGCCGAGATCGATGGCGGGGCCGCAGTGGTGACCCTGCGGGGGCTGCCGCTGAGGTCAGCAGGTCAGCAGCCCGAGGGTTCCTTGGTGCTGGTGCGTGATGTCACCGACCTTCGCCGCCGTGACCGCGCGCTGCTCACCAAGGACGCCACGATCCGCGAAATCCATCATCGTGTGAAGAACAACCTGCAGACCGTGGCATCCCTGCTCCGGTTGCAGTCACGACGAATGCCGCAGGGGGAGGCGCGCGAGGCCCTCGATGAGGCCGTGCGCCGAGTCGGGGCCATCGCGGTGGTGCACGAGGTGCTGGCACTCGCGCCCGGCCAGCTCGTCGACTTTGACGACGTCACCGATCGGGTCGTCGCGCTCGCGGCCGACGCGGCCGGGGCTCAGGGCGGCGTGGTGCAGCGGGAGGGCTCGGTCGGCCAGTGGCCCACCGAGCGAGCCACTCCACTAGCAATGGCCCTCACGGAGCTGCTGATGAACGCGGTGGAGCATGGGCTGGGAGGTGGCTCGGGTCACCTGGTCTCGGTGACCGCCGTGCGGTCAGATGACGCTGTGACTCTCGTGGTGAGCGACGACGGCCCGGGGTTCAGCTCCACGCTCGACGAGTCGGCCACCGGATTGGGGCTGCACATCGTGCGCACGCTCGTCGTCGAGGACCTCGGCGGAACTCTCGACCTCGGTCATGTGGGTGGTCCGGGCAGCGTGGTGACGATCAGGGTTCCGGTCTCCTGAGTATCAGTCGTGCCTAGACGAGCCTCGCGGCTGCGCTCGCCCTCTGACGGCGGCGCTTGAGCGCCCGACGCTCGTCCTCGCTGAGGCCTCCCCACACCCCGGCGTCCTGGCCCGACTCCAACGCCCACGACAGGCAGTCCTCGACCACTTCACAGTGGCGACAGACCTGCTTGGCCTCCTCGATCTGCAGCAGTGCGGGTCCAGTGTTCCCAATGGGAAAGAACAGTTCCGGGTCCTCGTCACGGCATGCAGCGCGATGGCGCCAGTCCATGGGGTCCTCCTTGTCGGTCTTACAGAAGCCGTCGGGTGCGGTGCTACCGCGCTCCCAGATGTGGCTCGTGAATGCTTTCACGTGCCACCGGTACTACATCTTTTCGCAGTTCGCAGAAGGACGATGATGAAGCATCCGCGCCTTCGCCTGACGGCGACATCCGCCTATGCTGCCCCATTATGGTCACACAACGCAACCGCCCACACAAGCATGAACGCGCCCTGAGCGGGAAAAGTGAGTGTCGGGAAGATCACAAGGTAGCCAAGAGTAACCAGTGGGGAGCACACCGCCGCCACGGCCCTCACGCCTTATGTCGATTCTCACTGACAGTGACATATCGGGCATTTAGTAATGGGGGTTAGACAATCACCCTCAGAGCGCGCCGTTCGACCGTCATCTGCGCCTGACACACATTTCCGAGGCCCTCTCCGTCGACCTGCAGGGCGACGGGCCTGCTGGTCTCGAAGCCCAACTCTGTGGCGTCATGGATGGCCAGCAGCCCCCGCCGGGTTGAGCCCGCCTTCGACCCGGTGACCATACGTCGTGCGTGGCGCAGGGTAGGAAGGAGTGACAGGGTGCGCGGCGCCCAGAGGTCGAGGCCGGTGTCGAAGGAGGCCCGCGGGCTCGGGTTGATGGGCACTGACCCGAGGAAGGTCCAGGGCGCTGTGTTCTGCACGATCGCGACAAACACATGATCGACTGGCGGCACGCCGGGGCGGGTCACGGTGAGTGCGGGGTTGCGACGGTCGGTATGCCTCAGGATCTGCTCGAGTGCCACCTGCACATAGCGACCGGTGCTGGCGGTGTGGCCCTGTTCGCGCAGGTCCTCCATGGCGTGGATCACCTCGGCGTCGACGCCGAGTCCGGCGTTGAACAGGAACCAGCGGTGCAGGGTCGAGCCATCGGCCCGGCTGGCACGGAGGTGGCCGAGGCTAATGGTGCGAACCCGGTTCTCGCGCAGGCCCTCGAGCACCATGCCCGTGGCCTCCACCGGGTCGACAGGAAATCCTAGGGCCCGACAGAACACGTTCGCACTGCCGGCGGGGACCGCCGTGACCACCGGAACGTCGGGCCCGGGACCGCTCTGTGCCAGCAGGCCGTTGACGAGTTCGTTCACGGTGCCGTCGCCACCGAGCGCCACCACGATGTCGGCCTGCTCCGCGCGGGCTAGCCGCCCGATTTGCTCGGCGTGGCCCCGATGGCTGGTCTCGATCACCTCAATGTCGTGCTCGGCTGCCAGCGCGTGAACCAGCACGTCGCGCGTGCGCGGGGAGGTGGCGGTGGCATTGGGGTTGACCACCAAGTATCCGCGCATCCGATCAGGGTAGGGCCGCGGCGGCCCCCGCCGACGCTGAGGTCGGATATCGTCGCCGGGGTGAAGCGGTCTGCGGTGCTGGTATTCGTCTCGGCGGTAGCGGCGTCCGAGGCGCTGATGCTGCTCGGCTACGGCGTCTCAATCGTGGTATTCGAGGTGGTGGGCACCACCTCGGGAATCTCCGGCACGAGCGACCTTGCTGGCCCGGTGCTCGCGGGGCTGCTGGTGGTGTTCGCGGCGCTCGTTGGCGCAGTGTCGTGGGGGGTGTGGAATCGACGGTCGTCGGCGCGCACGCCCTATGTGGTGGCACAGGCCTTTGCACTCGTGGTCGGCTGGACCCTGGCCAGTGGCGACGGGGTGACCCCGCGGGTCTTGGGCGCCGCACTGCTCGTGGTGGCGGGTGCCGCGCTCGGGCTCATGCTGGCGCGGGGCGCGACCGAACTCGACCGCTGACCGAGCTACAGATCAGCGCCGAGGGTGTCGCGCATCTGGGCCAAAGATCGGGCCAGGAGTCGTGACACGTGCATCTGCGAGATACCCATCTCCTGGGCGATCTCGGACTGGCTCCTGTTCTCGTAGAAGCGCATCACAACGATGCGTCGAGCGCGCGGGTCGAGGGCGGCGAGCAGGGGGATGACGGTTTCGCGCACCTCAATCTGCTCGAACTCGGCGTCGTCGCCTCCCAGGGTGTCACTGAGTGAGAACGAATGGCCGTCGTCGCCGCCGCCGTTGTCGAGCGACAGCGCGCTGTAGGCGTGGGCCGACTCGAGCGCGTCGAGCACCTCGTCGTCGGTGAGCCCCGAGTGCGCGGCGACCTCGCGCACGGTAGGTGACCGGCCCAGGCTGGTGGCCAGCGCCTCCGTGGACTCGTTTACCCGCACGCGCGACTCCTGAAGTCGGCGCGGAATGCGAATGGCACCGCCACGGTCGCGGAAGTGCCGCTTGATCTCGCCGATGATCGTGGGCGTGGCGAACGTCGAGAATTCGAGCCCTCGGCCGGGATCGAACCGGTCGACGGCATTGACCAGGCCGATCATGCCGACCTGAATCAGGTCGTCGAGCGGCTCGCCGCGATCGCGAAACCGCTGCGCCATGGCGATCACGAGGGGCATGTGCGAGGTGATGATGCGATCGCGCAAGGGCGAGCGAGCTGGATCGTGAGGGGCCATGGCCGCAAACTCGCGCAGCATCTGCCTGTCGCCCTCACGACGCTCGACGAGGGGCTGGTGGGGGTGGTTGGGCTGGTTCACGAGTGCCCCATCCCGCTCGTCGCCGTGAGGACGAGGTGCACCTCGCCGTCTGAGTCGGCGACGGCGACCGAGTCGACGAGCGCATGCAGTACGGTCCAGCCGAACGAGTCGCGGTCGGGGAGAGCAGCGCTGGTTCCGATTCGAAAGAGGTCAACCCGAAGAGTTCCGGGGATGGGCGAATCAACCACAGCGGTCAGGGTGGGGCCGGGCTCGTTGCTGAGGCCGAGAAGTAGGGCGCACGCCTCGTTCGTGGCGAGCCGCAGGTCTTCGAGCCGGTCGAGGGTGAAGTCGAGGCGCGCCGCGAGTGAGGCCACCGAGGTGCGCACGATCGCGACGGCCGCCGGATCGACGGGAACCCTCAGCTCGATCAGGGGTGCGAGACTCATGGTGCGACGCTACCGGCCCTCGTTGCCAGGCGGGGCAGGGCGTCGCCCGCCAGGCGGTACACGGTCCACTCGTCCATGGCCTCGGCGTTCTGCGAGAGGTAGAAGTCAATCGCTGGCTCATTCCAATCGAGCACCGACCACTCGAGTCGTGCGTAGTCGTGCTCGACACACAGGGCTGCCAGGGTCGAGAGCAGCCGTAGTCCGTACCCCTGTCCGCGCAGGTCGGGTCGCACGTAGAGGTCCTCGAGATAGATGCCGTGCCGACCCGTCCACGTGCTCATGTTGAGGAACCACAGGGCGAAGCCCCCGAGCGTGCGCGGCGGGTCCTCGCTGTCGTCGAGGTGCTCGACCACGTGGCACCACGCGGCCGGCCGGCCGAGGTGGTTGCCCGTCGGAACCTCGCCGCCCTCGTCGCCGAAGAGCACCCCGGTGAGCATCTCGAGAGTGACCCGCACCTGCTCGAGCCCCTTCTCGTACTCGGCGAGCTCACGAATCATGCCGACGATCTCGGGCACGTCATCGGGGGTCGCAAGGCGGATCAGGCCGTCGGTCATGGGACCAGACTAGGCCGAACGAATGGTCGCGCTCGGGAGTGCGGCGTGATTCCCCGATGTCTCGTGCACGTAGGGTTCCCTCGTGGACCTTATGGTGCGTAACGCGCGAATCTGGACCGCTGACCCCGCTCTCCCATGGGCTGGGGCAATGGTGGTGCGGGATGGTCGGATCGCGGCCGTCGGGCGCGAGGATGAAGTCGAGGTCCTCGCGGCCGACGGGTCCGACACCCTCGACTGCGAGGGCCGGCTGGTAGTGCCTGGTTTTATTGACAGCCACAACCACCTGCGGCTGGGCTCGGGCGACTCGGCCGTTCAGCTGGCCGGGGCCACCACACTGGCCGATATCCGCGACCGCATCGCTGTCTGGCTCGACGTCAACCTCGACGCGACGTGGGTGCACGGGGAGGGCTTCGACTACGCGGCGATTCCCGGGGGCCGGCACCCCCGTGCCGACGACCTTCTGGGGGCCACACGAGGGCTTCCAGCCATGCTGCTCGACTACAGCGTGCACGCCGCCTGGTTCAACCGTGAGGCGCTCGCGCTGCTGGGGGCCGATGCAAGTGCTCCCCAGGTTGCCTACGGAACCTTCGAGGTTGATGAGCGAGGAGACCTCACCGGCTACCTGGCCGACTTCGCTACTCGCGGGCTCTCACGCGCGGGGCTCGCAGCCCTGCTGCCGATCGTGCCCGCCTTCGGTGCAGAGGCCCAGTACCACCGGGTGCGGTCAGCGCTGCGCATGGCCTCGCGGCTCGGCATCACCACCGTGGTCGAGCCACAGAACTCGCTCGACGACCTCGCCCTCTTCACGCGGGCCGAGGCAGACGGCGACCTTCTTTCTCGGGTCGTGGCAGCGCTGTTTCACCCGGTGGGCACCACGAAGTCCGAGGTTGACGAGTTCGAGCAGGCGATCGCACGCGTGCGCACCGATCGCTTCAGGCTGGGGCCGATCAAGCTGTACATCGACGACATCGTGGAGCCCCACACCGCAGCGATGCTCGAGCCCTACGCCAACCTGCCCGGGTCACGCGGCCAGTCGTACTACTCGCAGGAGGAGTTCAACGACGTCGTGGCCGGACTCGACGCGCGGGGGCTGCAGTGCCTCGTGCATGCCACGGGCGACCGGGGCAACCGCATGGCGCTCAACGCCTTCGAACACGCCCGACAAGTCAACGGGCCTCGCGACAGCAGACACCAGATCGTGCACGTCGAGTGCCTCGACCGCTCCGAGGTGGGCCGGTTCGCCGAATTGGGAGTGGTGCCGTGCATGCAGCCGCGCCACTGCGCCCCGGAGATCGTGCGCGAGTGGCGTGCCAACGTGGGCGAGGCGCGCTGGAGATATGCCTGGCCGATGCGCAGCCTGATGGCGTCGGGGGCGCGGGTGGCGTTTTCCAGCGACTGGAATGTCGCCGAAATGGACCCGATGGTGGGCCTCTACACGGCGGTGACCCGAGCGTCGCTCGATGGGAGTGAGTCATGGGTGCCTGAGGAGTCGGTCGACATCGAGTCTGCCCTCCACGCCTATACAACGGCTGGCGCGTGGGCCAACTTCGTGGAGGCCGACCTAGGCGCCCTGACTGTGGGGCGCCTGGCCGATTTCGCGGTGCTCTCGCGCGACGTGCTGGCCTGCGAGCCTGCGGAACTGCTCGACACGCGAGTTGTTACCACGGTGGTGGAGGGTGACGTGGTTTTCGCCGAGTGAGGGCGGCGGTGTCGGGGGTTGTCACGGCATACAGGGCGCTGTACAGTGCTGGCATGACCACAACCACGATTCGCACCCTGTCATTGTCGGCACTAGTCGTGGGCGCCCTCGGAGCCGGCCTCATCGCCGCTCCGGTCGCGAACGCCTATCCCCCGGGCACGTTTCTCGACGTTGCGGCGTCCCCCTCCACTGTGAAGCAGGGCCACTACTTCTACCTGGTGGCTACAGACGCCAAGCCCGGGTGTTACGTGACTTTTACCAGCACTAGTCGCTACTTCCACGGCGGTAAGAAAAAGGCGGACAGTAATGGCAGGGCGGCGATTAGGGCCTCGTTCGACAAGTATGGGTCGTTCACGGTCCGTGCGGCCACGACGTCGGGTAGATGTGGGGGAGAAAGCGACACGACCCCCGTCACGGTCACCAAGAGCGGAAGGCACCGCTAACCTGTCCGGTCCGTCAGGTGTGTTGCCCACTGGGTGGGTGACTCTACGACGTTGAAGCGCAAGGCCCCCTATGTGGGGTGAAGGATTCGTCCTCTCACTCCACCCCAGGGGGCTTTTGCGCTGTCCGGGACGTTAATCCGAGCCGCCCCCGGTTCTGCTACTCGGGCTCAACCCCACAGGTGAGGTCGTAGCCTGCCCTCGCGTCCATGCGGT
Organism: Actinomycetota bacterium; assembly: GCA_009699025.1. The sequence goes on along the minus strand of WLOZ01000002.1, from coordinate 241 downwards.
TGGCCATGGGCGGAGCGGAAATCGTGGGTGTCGATCCCTGCACGGTGTCCTCGCTGAAGTCAAGGACCAGCACGCGGGTCGCCAGTTGGTCGAGGTCGATCTTGACGGTCCATACCGGCCGGTCCCTGTCGATTCCACCGCCGATCGGCACTGACGTGCCGTCGAGGGTGGCGTCGTAGAGAAGTGCCCCTACCGGCGCGTACACGGCGAGCAGGATGCGCTCGCCGGCAGCGGGCGCGTC